>NZ_JACJER010000268.1:0-1617 GCF_014164185.1 Shewanella sp. SG44-6
CTTATCCATATCCATATCCATATCCATATCCATATGAAACTTGAATATAATCTTACCATTTGTGATAATAACTTTCTAAAATCTAAAAGGAACTTAGATAAATGAATAATCAACAAAAAATATATGAAGTATCGGTCACTGATATTGAGGATGATTTAACTCGAATAACAGGTGACCGTACCCTCGCAAAAGCTCATGCTGAATCTCTTAGTATTTATTATCGAGGTGAAATTATTGACTCGGTAAAGTATAAAGAAGGCATAATTCCACAAGCAGACTTGCTTTTATCCCGAAGAGTGCGTTGGGAACACATGAAGATGCACTCTACTAAATTAGCCGAGAATATGTATGCAGCTAATCGTGGAAAGAAGCCTGATAATACTGCAGCTCATCATATTGTATCCTGGAGTGATCTGCGTGCCGCTAGGTCTAGATTAAGATTAGCAGCTTTTGGTATAGATATAGATCACGAAGCCAATGGTGTTTACCTTCCTAGATTTCAAAAGCATGTCCCAATGGACTCAATGCCTGATGCTTATCCTCACTCAAAGATACACTCCGGTAAATACTATCTGAATGTTGAATACCTACTTGAAGATACTATAGCCGAAGGTCTAGGCCATCGTGGGATTATTGAAACGTTACGTGATGTAGCAGAAGACCTCAAGATTGGTGTATTTCCGATTAATTCATCTTTAACTGCAGCAGGGTAATAATAACTAATGACTTCAAAGTTTAATAAGGTATTTAGCGTATATCTTGACCCTGATGAATTTATGCTTCTGAGTGAATCCGCATTTGAACATGTTTTGCAATTGACTGAAAATAGATTGCTTTCATTTAACGGTAATATTTCAATGAAAGAATTTTGGGGATTACTCAATGTTGTTTGGCAAGTTGAACCTTCGAACAATCAGAAGCTTAAAGTACCAGACATAGCTGGCTTAGGTGCCTCTACCTTTGTTGTTTCTCCAATGTATTCGCACTTATTCCTTAATGATTTTGGAAAGAACATTGAGCTTCTAGAATGTAATAATGACGGCGAAAAATGGCTTGCATTTAATGTTTTAGGGTTTGATAGCGCTTTGAATGAAGATCTTAGTGAAAGAAATATGCGTAATGGTCGACCTGATAGGATTCGTAAGTTTAAGCGCATGGTATTTAATAAGAGTGGTATAACTAACCCGAACCTATTTAGAGTTCGTGAAACGGGTCTTTTTTATTACACTACAGATGCAGAAAATAGCTTATATTCAATAGTTACAAAAAATAGTATTTCAGGACTCTTTTTTAAGGAAGTAGAGTGCTGTTGAGAATAAGATTTTTATTATTTTTTCATATCAAAAAGCTCTGAAAGCTATTGATGCCATTAAAGGTGATGTTGACCGAGAAAAAAGCTCCGCGTGTGAAGCTAGCTCTCTTATGAACCATAAAAAATGTTCACTGAATCATATACATGTACAGAAATTAGCCTCGACACGTAAATTATTTATGTCGGATAGACGACACTTGTTACCAAGTGCCGCCCTCCTAAGAACCCAGCGTGCAACTTTCACTGCACTAGGCTCAAGCCTCCACAAAGGTATCGTTTGATACCCAGCAACTTATAAAGCAGTG
>NZ_JACJER010000269.1:0-1599 GCF_014164185.1 Shewanella sp. SG44-6
CGCCATAACACTATCAATAATACGTTTATTGGGCGCCGCTTCCAGATAGATTTGTAGTTGATTATATGGCAACTGATAGTCAATAAGGTGAGGATATAGCAGCAAGGCCATTGAACCTGAGCAGGCAATACGACACTCACCAATATGCTCATCATCAACCGCTAATTGCGATAATACTTGCTGTTGTTGTTGCTGCCAAACTAACGCCCGTTGATGTAAAATAATCCCCGCTTCCGTCAGTTCAAAGCTTTTACCTATTCGAATGAGTAAATCAACACCGACCTGCTGTTCAAGCTTTTTAATATGCTGACTGACACCCGGTTGCGTCATAAAAAGCTGTTCTGCTGTGTGAGTAAAATGCCCTATTTCAACCAGTTTAATAAATGTCGTTAACCATTGTTGATTTAACATACTAAGCCTCTATTGCATCAGATACTAGATCGCAGCCATCTATGTACACTCTCATTAATGGCGATCAAGCAAGACACTAGCATAGCCATTTTTAGGCTGACAATCACACAGTAAATAATATAAATTTATCGTTATACTATTTTTTGATAAATTAAAAATCATCGCAGCGATATCTGCAATGCTAACTGATTTCCACAAACGGGGAAGAATTACTGCAACTTAGGCTAACAAGGAATATGGAAACCAGCAGAACCACATTTGGCTTATGTCAATCAAACTGGCTATTGTTTGCTATTTTGGCGCAGTCCCGTATTACAGACTTAATCAATAACGAGCCGTTTGCAGATTATTGAACTGCGGTAACGAACGATCTGCTCATGGTTATCAAACCCACTTACACTTTCTAATTAAGCATTAAATGATTTAACTTCTGCATCGGTTAAATACCGCCACTGCCCGACTTCCACATCGGCGTTGACAGCACCAATGCTTTCACGATGAAGTGAGAGTACTTTATTACCTATTGCGGCAAACATGCGCTTAACTTGATGAAATTTGCCTTCAGTTAATGTCAGCAAGACTTCTTTGGCTGTGATGATTTGCAATACCGCCGGTAATGTAAGCCCTTGCTCACCATCAAGAGCAATGCCTTGTAAAAAGCGTTCTGCGGCATCATCAACCAGCGGTTTGGCTAACTTAACCCGGTAGACTTTATGACACTCGCCTGAAGGAGAGGTAATCGCAAAAGTCCAACGACCATCATCGGTAATTAGAACTAACCCAGTAGTATCTGCATCTAAGCGCCCGGCAATATGGAGTTCAGATAACCGTTCAACATCCAATAATGAAAAAATCGACGGATAGACACCATCAACATTTGAACAAAGCATATTGGCGGGTTTATTGATTAACAGATAACGAAACGCTCGAGCAGTAAGGTTTTGACCCTTTAAGGTAATTTGATTATTTTCATGAACCTGAACAGCTTCATTCCTAACAGCCACACCATTTACGCACACCTCACCATTATGGATATGTTGGATAGCGTCACACTTTAATAACTCAGTACTTTTACAAACAAATCGATCAAGACGCATAAATAACCTTAACTTGGGATAATCATTTTCTATTGGCTAATCAAGCGGATATTATGCCACAGACATAAATTGGTATTGGTATTGGTATTGG
>NZ_JACJER010000026.1:0-43755 GCF_014164185.1 Shewanella sp. SG44-6
GTTAATGCTGTTGTCTGTTTATGGCTACTATTTTCTGCCGCATATTGACGTTTAGCCACAATTTGTACGCCCTCAGTGGATAATTTGAGGTTTAAATCGCTTTCAGGCACACAGCAGCAGGGCAGACATTCGTTAGACTTAAGCTCTGCCAGAGGTTTGGAGAGGTAGCTGACTTCTCCTGATATGACTGTGGTTTTACAGGCGCCGCAAAAACCGTTGCGACACTCTGAAAATACTTTTACTTTTTTCGCTTCAAGCGCTTCTAGTAAGCTTGAGTGTTGGCCGTCAAATAAAATAACCGGCTGTCCTTTCAAGCTTACAATAGGCGCTTTTTTGAAAAATGTTTTATAGGTCAAAATCTAAAAACTCATCGCCATCAACAGAAGAATCAATTTGTCCTACAAGGTATGAAGACACTTCAACTTCTTGTGGGGCAACCTGTACTGCATCACTTTCTAACCAGTTTTTCATCCACGGAAGAGGATTTGACGATTCTTCGTATGGTAGTGGTAAATGTACCGATTTCATCCGCTGATTAGTAATAAATTCAACATACTGGCACAAAATCTGCTCGTTAAGACCAATCATTGATCCGTCTTTAAATAAATACTTGGCCCATGCTTTTTCTTGTTCTGCTGCTTTGACAAATAAGTCGTAGGCTTCTTGCTTACATTCAGCTGCAATCTCGGCCATTTCAGGATCGTCTTTGCCGCCTTGCATTAAGCTTAATATGTGTTGCGTACCGTTAAGGTGCAAGGCTTCATCACGGGCAATCAGGCGAATGATTTTAGCATTTCCTTCCATGACGCGACGCTCAGCAAAAGCAAATGAACATGCAAAACTGACATAGAAACGAATCGCTTCTAAAGCATTAACCGACATCATGCACAAATATAATGACTTTTTCAGTATGCGTGAGTTAACGGTAATTTCTTTGCCGTCGATCACATGAGTGCCTTCGCCTAACAGGTTATTAATCTGGGTAAGGTGAATTAAATCATCGTAATAAGCCGCAATATCACCGGCACGCTTTAAAATTTCATCATTTTGCACAATATCGTCAAACACCACAGAAGGATTGTTAACAATATTACGAATAATATGAGTGTACGAACGCGAGTGAATCGTTTCAGAAAATGACCAGGTTTCAATCCAGGTTTCTAATTCAGGTAGCGATACTAACGGTAAAAACGCTACGTTAGGTGAACGCCCTTGAATAGAGTCGAGCAATGTTTGGTATTTAAGGTTTGACAGAAAAATATGTTTTTCATGGTCAGGTAAATCACCGAAATCAATTTTGTCGCGACTGACATCAACTTCTTCTGGGCGCCAGAAGAAACTTAATTGCTTTTCAATCAGTTTTTCAAAAATTTCATATTTTTGCTGATCGTAGCGTGCCACATTCACGGATTGACCGAAAAACATAGGTTCTTTGGTCGAATCGTTAGGTATTTGACAAAATGTTGAGTAAGCCATTATTTAGGTGTCCTGAAAACGCATTTTCCAAAAGCGGGGAAGACCCCCGCTAAATATACATAAAGTGAAGATTAAATTTTACACGCACCGCCACCGCAGCCATCGTCTTCTTCTTCGACAGCAATAATGTCGTCAAATTGATCAGAAGCACCGTCGCGAGTGTTATGATAATACAATGTTTTAATCCCTAGCTTGTAGACACTTAACAGGTCTTTAAGCAAGGTTTGCATTGGTACACGACCGCCTTCAAAACGGCTTGGGTCATAATTGGTATTGGCTGAAATCGCTTGATCGATAAACTTCTGCATTAAACCAACAAGCTGGATATAACCATCATTATTTGGCATATTCCACAGCAGTTCATACTTGTCTTTAAGCAACTCAAAGTCTGGTACTACTTGCTTTAACTGCCCGTCTTTACTGGCCTTAACGCTGATCAATCCACGTGGAGGCTCAATACCATTAGTCGCATTTGAAATTTGCGATGAAGTCTCAGAAGGCATTAATGCAGACAAGGTCGAATTACGTAAGCCGTACTGTTTAATATCGCTACGTAAACCTTCCCAATCCATGTGCAATGGTTCGTCACAAATTTTATCTAAATCGCGCTTATAGGTGTCGATAGGTAAAATACCTTTCGAATAAGTTGTCTCGTGGAATAACGGACATGCACCTTGCTCTTTAGCTAAGTTCATTGACGCTTTGAGTAAATAGAACTGAATTGCTTCAAAGGTTTTATGAGTCAGGTTATTTGCTGAACCGTCAGAGTACTTTTTACCATTTTTAGCCAAATAGTTGGCAAAGTTAATCACACCAATACCTAAAGTACGGCGATTCATTGAGCTGGTTTGCGCGGCTTTGATTGGGTAATCTTGATAATCAAGTAAGTTATCTAATGCACGCACTGCTAAATCTGCTAAAGGCTCAAGTTCAGATAAATCCTTAATCGCACCTAAGTTAAGCGCTGATAAAGTACATAAGGCGATTTCACCGTCTGGATCGTCAATGTTAGTTAACGGTTTAGTCGGCAAGGCAATTTCTAAACATAAGTTAGATTGCTTAATCGGTGCCACTTTAGAGTCAAATGGACTGTGCGTATTACAATGGTCGACGTTTTGAATATAGATACGGCCAGTAGAGGCACGTTCTTGCATCATCAGTGAAAACAATTCAACTGCTTTGATCTGCTTTTTACGTATGCTGCTGTCTTGCTCATACTGCAGGTATAAACGTTCAAATTCGACTTGGTCTTCAAAGAAAGCATCGTAAAGGCCAGGCACGTCAGATGGACTAAATAAGCTAATGTAGTCGCCTTTGATTAAACGTTGGTACATTAATTTGTTTAGCTGCACGCCGTAATCAAGATGACGCACACGGTTGTCTTCAACACCACGGTTATTTTTCAGTACTAGAAGTGATTCAACTTCTAGATGCCATAACGGGTAGAACAGTGTTGCTGCACCACCACGGACTCCGCCTTGGGAACAAGACTTAACCGCTGTTTGGAAATACTTATAAAACGGTAAACAACCGGTGTGGAATGCTTCACCGCCACGAATAGGGCTACCTAAAGCACGAATACGGCCTGCATTAATACCAATACCTGCACGTTGGCTCACGTATTTAACAATAGACGATGCCGTAGCATTGATTGAGTCTAGGCTGTCATCACACTCGATGAGTACACATGAGCTGAATTGACGTGTCGGTGTACGAACACCCGCCATGATTGGCGTTGGAAGTGAAATCTTAAATAAAGATGTCGCGTCATAGAAGTCTTTAATGTACTTCAAACGGATTTCTTTCGGATAACGAGCAAACAAACACGCTGCGACTAAAATGTATAAAAACTGTGCGCTTTCATATACTTCGTGAGTCACACGGTTTTGAACCAGGTATTTACCCTCTAGCTGCTTGACTGCGGCGTAAGAGAAATTCATGTCACGCCAGTGATCAATATAGCCATCAAGGATATCTAACTCTTCACGGCTGTAATCCGCCATGATGTGCATGTCATATTTACCAATTTCAACTAACTTGGTGACATGATCGAATAGCTTAGGCGGTTCAAATTGGCCAAACGCTTTTTTACGTAAGTGGAATACCGCTAAGCGGGCTGCCACAAATTGGTAATCAGGTGACTCAGGAGAGATCAAGTCAGCCGCGGCCTTAATGATCGTTTCATGAATGGCTTCAGTTGGAATGCCATCAAAAAACTGCAGATGAGATCGAAGTTCTACTTCAGATACTGAGACGTTTTTTAATCCCTTGGCTGCCCAAGTGATCACGCGATGAATTTTATCTAAATCGATCGATTCACGTTCGCCACTGCGTTTAGTGACTGTCATATTGCTATTCATTGAAGAGAGGCCTTGGTTCTATATCTAATCATGTGATCTGTTGTTGGATGCAGTGCTGCTGGGTTCGATCTGAACCCGTTACAAAACAATTCCATGTTAAAACAATCAACTTGAAGGTACTCACAACATGGCAGTAAACCACCAATACGTTCAGTTAACATCTATCTCCTTGTTATGCTGTGGAGTAGTGTTTTGATTGTCGGCCACACACAAGATATGGTGTTATTTAAAATCTAAGATACAAGATAGTGAGGTTTGAGTTTTTTTGCAAGCCACAATTATATTAACTTCTTGTGGATAACTTGAGGATAAACTGCAGGGTTAGTGACAGCTAACCCTAGAGCCCAAATTTATAACGTGTTTTTTATAAATGATATTTTTTCAACCATCAAATAAGAAAGTTTTGATCGCTAAAATAAACAGCGATCGAAAATTTACCCTCAATTTTAGATTGATCTTTTAGGGCTTTTGATCGGTAAGTGATTGTCAGCATAATCTTTAGCCAATGATGCATTCAGAGGTGTATTTTCGATGAATCGATCTCAAAAAGACGACGGAGTAAAAAAGTGTTTTAATGCTGCACCATGTTCAAATTGGCATGTTGCTGGCCATGTATTCGGTGTGTCGCTGGCTGATAAATAGCCCCATAAGGCAATGCCACCTATCATACTTGCGTTGCGAGCGGCGACTAAATCACGCTCAGCATCGCCTAGGTATAAAATACTTTGAGGTGCGATGGCTATTTGTTGAGCGGCTAATAACATCGGCGCAGTATGAGGTTTAGCGTGACAGGTACTATCGCCGCTGATCATGGTTTTCAGTTTATCGGTTAAGCCCAGCTTTTGTATTAATGGCCGAGCAAATCGAGCTGGCTTATTGGTGACGACACCGTAGGGAATGGCTTGGGAATCTAATAGGGTTAAGAGTTCGGGTAAATCGTCGAACAAACGGCTATGATCGCCATTAATGCGTGCATAATGGCGCAGTAGTGCTTGTTGAATATCAAGTTGAACGTGTTCATCTGCCTGTGGTATGGCGGTCTTGACCAAATATAAACTGCCATGTGAAGCCGCATGGCGCATGGTTTCAAGCGTTTGAACCTTAAAACCGGCTTCGTCTAAACTCAAATTTAATGCTTGGACTAAATCAGGTGCGGTGTCGGCTAAGGTACCGTCTAAATCGAACAGTACCCCTTTAATGTCGTGCATATGCAAGAGTTAGCTCCTCACAGAGAAATGGCAGTAAATCCACGCAGCCTTTAATAGCGTTATCGGTATAACATAACGCTATTGGGCTTCATCTATGTTTTTCACTGTTGCAACATAAGTGAAAAACATAGGCTGGCTAATCTATTTTTTGTGTGGCTATCATATAGTTAACATCGACACTCTTAGTGTACTTAAATACACCTGATAGAGGATTGTAGGTAATACCTAATGCATCTCTGCACAATAAATCGGTGTTATCGACTAATGCCATCAGTTCAGACGGGCGAATAAATTTACTGTGATCGTGAGTGCCAATTGGAAGCATTTTTAATAGATATTCAGCGCCGATTATGGTTTTAAGGTATGACATCATGTTGCGGTTAATCGTCGAGATAAACACAAAACCGTTGGGTTTAACCATGTCACAACATGCTTGAATTACCGATTGTGGATCCGGTACGTGCTCAAGCATTTCCATACAGGTTACTACATCGTATTGCTCGCGGTGCGTATCGCGGTGTGCTTCGGCGGTAGTTTTAAGATAGTTAACCGCTACCCCAGAATCTAATGCATGCAGTTTTGCCACTTCAAGTGGTTCAGTTCCCATGTCAATACCATCAACGTGTGCACCCAGGCGAGCCATACTCTCTGACAAAATGCCACCGCCACAGCCGACATCAAGCACTTTCTTATCGAAAATACCGCCAGCGGTTTGATCAATGTAGTTTAAACGCAGTGGATTAAGTAAGTGCAATGGCTTGAACTCGCCATTGAGATCCCACCATGTTTGTGCCATGGCTTCAAATTTTGCGATCTCTTGCGGATCAACATTGGGTGTCGATTGTTCAGCGTGTGACATAACTTAACCTAAGTGTCTAATAAAGTATGATGGCTATTATAACGATAACCTTTGTGAATAGTAGTCAACAATGGCTTGGCTTGTTCACACTTGCTCATAAAACATCCACTTAAGCCAGCTTAATTGTAAAATTGTGCTCTTAACTGCTTAAAGCATCAGCAAATTGGCTTTGATTATGACTTATTTATCAGCCTATATTCATGTGCCAATAATATAAATTCGCTGAATATATTAGCTTTTTTATCATTTTTAAGAGTCATAGAGCATTTGACAGGTCTTTGTTCTGGCGACATTAATTATCTGTGTTAGAATGCCAAATCACGTTTTTAAGCTAGATAATAATATGGAAGTTTTATTGTCAGCTCACTTTAGAGGAACGCGCAGTTTATGACTGATCTGGCATCATCTATTTCGCCAATTAACATCGAAGACGAACTTAAGAATTCTTACCTTGATTATGCCATGAGCGTAATTGTAGGTCGTGCATTGCCTGACGTTCGTGATGGGTTAAAACCTGTTCACCGTCGGGTTTTGTTCGCAATGAGCGAATTAAAAAACGATTGGAACAAACCATATAAAAAATCCGCTCGTGTCGTTGGTGACGTAATTGGTAAGTATCACCCACATGGTGACACAGCTGTATACGATACTATTGTGCGTATGGCGCAACCATTCTCGCTACGTTACACCTTAGTTGATGGACAAGGAAACTTTGGTTCTGTCGACGGTGACTCTGCAGCTGCGATGCGTTATACCGAAATCCGCATGCAAAAGTTGGCGCATTCATTATTAGCCGACCTTGAAAAAGAAACTGTGGATTTTGTGCCTAACTACGATGGCACTGAGATGATCCCTGCGGTGTTACCAACACGCGTACCGAACCTATTAATTAACGGTTCATCGGGTATTGCGGTTGGTATGGCCACCAATATTCCACCACACAATTTAACTGAAGTGGTCAAAGGCTGTTTGGCGTTAATCGAAGACCCAAGCTTATCGATTGAACAGTTAATGGAATACATTCCAGGTCCAGATTTTCCAACGGCAGCGTCGATTAATGGCCGCAAAGGTATTATTGATGCGTACAACACCGGCCGTGGTCGCGCGATTATGCGTTCTAAAGCGGAAATCGAAACGGAAGAGAATGGTCGTGAACGTATTATTGTTCATGAAATTCCATATCAAGTTAACAAGGCGCGTTTGATTGAAAAAATCGCTGAACTTGTTAAAGATAAAAAATTAGAAGGTATCAGTGGCCTACGCGACGAGTCTGATAAAGACGGTATGCGTATTGTTATTGAAATCAAACGCGGTGAAGTGGGTGAGGTTGTATTAAACAACTTATATGCTCAAACACAAATGCAGTGTTCTTTTGGTATTAACATGGTGGCATTGACCAATGGTCAGCCTAAATTGTTTAACCTTAAAGAAATGCTTGAGTGTTTTATTCTTCACCGTCGTGAAGTAGTTACCCGTCGTACAGTATTTGAATTACGCAAAGCCCGCGAACGCGCCCACATCCTTGAAGCACTTGCTATTGCACTGGCTAACATCGATCCGATCATTGCACTGATTAAAGCTTCGCCTACACCGGCTGAAGCTAAAGCTAAATTAGTCGCACAAGGTTGGGAGTTAGGCCATGTACAAGGCATGCTTGAAAAAGCGGGTGACGATGCAGCTCGTCCAGAATGGTTAGAGCCAGAGTATGGTATTCGCGATGGTCAGTACTATTTAACTGAGCAACAAGCACAAGCTATTCTCGAGTTACGTTTACACCGTTTAACCGGTCTTGAGCACGATAAAATTTTAGCTGAGTATGAAGAGCTATTAGTACTTATCGCAGGCCTGTTATTCATTCTTCGTAATCCATCGCGCTTGATGGAAGTGATTAAAGAAGAACTAGAAGAAATTCTTGAGCAATACGGTGATGAGCGTCGTACGATTATCAACGCTAACGAAATTGATATGAGTCTTGAAGACTTAATCAATGAAGAAGACGTTGTAGTAACCTTGTCTCACTTAGGTTATGCAAAATACCAAGTATTGTCCGACTACCAAGCGCAGCGTCGTGGCGGTAAAGGCAAAGCGGCAACTAAAGTAAAAGATGAAGACTTTGTTGAGAAGTTATTGGTGGCGAACACCCATGACACCATCTTGTGTTTCTCTGACTTTGGTAAAATGTATTGGTTAAAAGTGTATCAATTACCTTTGGCCAGTCGTACTGCCCGTGGTCGTCCAATTGTTAACTTATTACCACTTTCTGACGGTGAGCACATTACTGCCATTCTACCGGTACGTGAGTATGCTGATGATAAGTTTATCATTATGGCTACAGCACACGGTACCGTTAAGAAAACCGCATTAACGGCGTACAGTAACCCTCGTGCAAATGGCATTATTGCTGTGAACCTAAAAGACGGCGACCAATTAATTGGCGTTGATATTACTGAAGGTAGTGACGACATTATGTTGTTCTCTAACGAAGGTAAAGTGGTTCGCTTTAATGAGAAAGCGCGTGATTCTGAAACCGGTGAAGTGAAGATTGATGCTGAAACTGGCGAAGAAGTGATTGCATTGCGTCCTATGGGTCGTACTGCAACGGGTGTTCGTGGTATTAAGCTTGATGCTGGCCAAAAAGTGGTGTCGTTAATTGTGCCTAAAGGTGACGGCGCTATCTTAACCGTAACCGAAAATGGTTATGGTAAGCGTACTGAGCTGAGTGAATACCCAGCGAAGAGCCGTGGCACTAAAGGTGTGGTATCGATTAAAGTCAGTGAGCGTAATGGTGAAGTTGTTGGTGCCGTTCAAGTAGGTACTTTTGACGAAATTATGCTGATCAGTAATAAAGGCACCTTAGTGCGTACTCCTGCTGAAGGTGTATCTATTATTGGTCGTAATACTCAAGGTGTGACGATCATTCGTACCGCAGAAGACGAGAAAGTCGTTGGTTTGCAGCGTATTGAAGAGATTCAAACCGAAGAGTTGTTAGACGCAGAAGGCAATGTTATTCCACCTGCGGACATTATCGAAGGTGAAGCTATTGACCTTGAGGCGGCTGAGTCTACTGAGTCTGACGTAGAGAGTGACGGACAAAGTGATGTAGAGAGCGACGAACAGGACTAACCTGAACGTTTACTTTGTAACATCAATAACGAGCGCCTTATGGCGCTCGTTTTATTTTACGGAAAATAATTCATCAAAATAGGCTGATAAAAGTCTATTCAATTGATGCTAAAGTCCTTAGTATTAATAGTCTTATGTGTGTATTAAAAACTGATTCAAGGAGTTGTCTGTGAGCGCGATTTATAATTTCTGTGCGGGTCCTGCTATGTTACCTCAAGCTGTAATGCAAAAAGCACAACAGGAATTAATCGATTGGAATGGCCTTGGCGTCTCCGTGATGGAAATCAGTCATCGCAGTAAAGAGTTTATTGCCCTGACCGAACAAGCAGAAGTCACACTGCGTAAGTTAATGAACATACCTAAAAACTATCATGTGTTGTTTATGCATGGTGGCGGCCGGGCGCAATTTTCTAACGTAGTCAATAATTTCTTGGGTGATAATGGTCGGGCGCTGTATTTGGTCAGCGGTCAATGGTCATCTTCTGCGGTAACAGAAGCGCAGAAGCTAGCCGGTGAGCACAGTATCGACAGCATCAATATTGTTGAGCAGGTCAATGGCCTTAATCAAGTGACATTACCTGACTTACATGCAATCGATAAAGACTATCGTTATGTACATTATTGCTCAAACGAAACCGTTGACGGTATTGAAATTTTTGAAGAGTTTACTAGTCCGTGGCCGGTAGTTGCTGACTTGTCATCCACTATCATGTCGCATGAAATTGATGTCAGTAAATACGGACTTATTTATGCCGGCGCGCAAAAGAACATCGGCCCATCGGGTTTGTCGATTGTTATTGTGCGTGACGATATGCTCAAATTACCAAGTTTGCCGCAGTCTTCAATAATGGATTATCGTGTCGCGGTTGAATACGGTTCAATGTTTAACACCCCTCCAACGTTTGCCTGGTATTTAGCTTCTGAAGTATTTGCTTGGTTGCAGGCTAATGGCGGCGTGAGTGCCATGGCAGAGATAAACCAGCAAAAAGCGAAGTTACTGTATGAGTGTATCGACAATAATCCATTTTATAAAAATGGTGTTGCGCCACAAAATCGTTCACGTATGAACGTTACTTTTCAATTAGTGAACGATGCTTTAGACAGTGAGTTTCTAGCCCAAGCAGAGCAGGCCGGTTTAGTCGCGTTAAAAGGGCACCGTATTGTTGGTGGTATGCGTGCCAGTATTTATAACGCCATGCCGTTAGCGGGTGTGCAAGCGTTAGTTGATTTTATGAATAACTTTGCTGTAAAGCACAGTTAATTCGAACCGCTTATTTACCGTAAGTTCGGCTTAATAAAGAAAAAAGCGAATGCTAAACAGCATTCGCTTTTTTTATGTCATCGATATATGTGTATTTCAACGCTTCATTCCTGATCAAACAAGCCTTGATAGCAAACATCATCGACGAAGTGTAGGTTCTTGAATGCCATATCATCATAAAGTAAAAATAGCTGGTTTTATCGAGTCGATAACGCTCATCCTTACACCCAAAAATACCCATACTTAATCCCATATCGAGCAATACATGAATGGCATATTCAGACAATTTAAAATCTTGAGTAAATTGAATTAGCTCAATACCTTCGTTTCCGGCGTCATCAACTTTTGCCAGTAAGCCAAATTGACTTAAGTAACGGGCGACTTAAAAGCTTATTAGTGCGAAGGCTATTTTTTGTGCTTCAAACTGGGCATCAAATGCAGACATTTTATGGGGATGGGTAAAAAGACATTAACTGTATTAACTCGAGGTAGGAGGTGATATGACTTTAATCGTAGCCAGATCATGCTAGTAAGGGGTTGAGCGACTTCTCGTTTTTGTTTTTTGATAAAGTTATAGCAATATATGCTAAAGGATAACACTCGTTTTTGGGATTATTATTTCCGGCAATCACCTCTTTATATTCACTGCCGCGTTAGCATGCGTTGAGCCGGCCGTGGAGAATTTGGCATTGAATAGCGTATTTACAATCAATTCTTGCTGACTTTCTATCGCGCCGTTCGCCCTGAGTTTGTTGATATCACTCTGTCTCAATGAATAATTCGAGCGGGGCTGATCCCGCTCGAATTATCTTATTTAACTCAGTAAGCCAAATAGAATGGCCGTCATAGACAATAAACCAGTAATAACGACGAATATGTTGCTTACTCGGCCACGGTAGGCTTTAAGTGCTGGGACCTTGTGTATCGCATACATTGGCATGAGATACAGAATTGCTGCAATCACCGGGCCGCCAAGTGCTTCAATCATACCCAAAATACTTGGATTGATAATCGCTACGCCCCAAATAGTGAAAAACATAAATCCTAAAATACATTTATCTAATGTTTTGCTATTGGCTGGCTTGCTGCTATTAGGCAGTTGCTTAGTGATAATGCCTTTCAAACCCTCAGTGGCACCCATATAGTGACCGAAGAAAGATGAAATAATAGCGATGAAAGCAATCACAGGAGCAAAATAGCTGATAAAGCCACTTTCGTGCACGTTGGCAAGATAAGACAAGATTGGCAGGTTATCAGCCTTTGCTTCTAACAACTGCGCCGGTGTTAACGACAGCACGCAAGAGAACACGAATAACATTACAAATCCCACTAGCATAATGGCTGTATTGCGCAGGATAGCGTCCGCCTTTTTCGAGGCATTGACACCGTGTTGTTTTTTTAGTGACACCGAAAACTGAGAGATAGCAGGTGAATGGTTAAAGGCAAACACCAATACTGGTATGGTTAACCAAACAGTGCCCAAGAAATTAGTGGGTGAAGGCACATCCATCAGTGCATCAAACTTCCAGTCTGGTATGAGATACAATGACATGAAGGCGAGGATCGCAACTAATGGATAGACTAAAAGTCGTGTCACCGAGAGCATAAATTTTTCACCCGCGACCATCACAGACATCATGCATAAGATTAGTGATCCTGAAAGTAACCAGCGCGGAATACCACTTATTTTATCAACAACTTGCACGCCTGCTTCAGTCAGCATAGGCGTTCCATCCAGCATGGCTCTTGGTACGTCGGTAAACATGCCTAATTGATTAATAATAAAACTATCAACAGTATTGGTTATCCCCACACCGTAGATTAACACTATTGGGAAAATGGCCAAAAAATATAGCCAGGTTATGGCTTTACCTGCGCCAATACCAAAATGTTCTTCTACTACTTGGGTGATGTCACTACCAGGAATGGCTGAAGAACACAGGAAACGCGATAAACCACGATGAGCAAAATAGGTCATCGGGCCTATTATTACTGCCATAAACACGAGTGGCCAAAATCCGCCCATTCCGGCATTGATTGGTAAAAATAAAATACCTGCCCCGACGGCTGTGCCAAACAGGCTTAACATCCAGGTCGTATCTTGGCGCGACCAGCCCGTACTTGAAACAACGGTCGACTCGGGGATATCTTGTACACTTACGGCTTCATTTTGCATAACTGACTTACCTTTAAGGTAGATTAATCTTAACTCGGGGTCATAAACGGATATCGAACAGTCCTTTGTTTCGCTAACTGTGCTGCATTGACTTGCAATAGATCCGCTATTGTCTAAGCCAGTAATAAAAGACTGTGTCGTGTTAGTAAACCAAATGACAAGTTCAATATGAAATAGGCTGACTCTTGTTATTGTGCCTTACATTTCCCGAGTTGATGTTAGGTTAAATTCAGCGCCAGACTATATCTTTTTTCGAGGAATTAAATAGTTACCAAGTCGAAATGTTAATAAGGTTCATGAATTGGGAGCTGTATCCCGATGATGGTAAATCAAACATCACAAGCATTTTCAATTTATCTACAACCCTCATGTATAGATTTAACAGTGCAGTTACCAATCTTGCTGCAGCAAGCATTCATCACTCATTGATGGAAGTGGGGGATGGCACTGTTGAGATTCAAAAATAAACACTAGTAATATGGCTTGCAAGACAAAATGATAAAAGATGGGGGCAGATGCTATCAAACCAGTCGATGCTTATGGGTAAATATATTTAGGCTGGTTTAACAGGCTTAAAAAAGGTCGCAATATGCGACCTTTTTGATGAGGTAATGTGGCTTCAACGCACCTTGATGACAATAGCGTTTAGTTACAATACTGCTGCGATAGATTTAGCTAAATAATCCACATTAGTTTCACTGATACCGGCAATACTGATGCGGCTTGAACCTACCATGTAAACGCTGTATTGCTGTTTAAGTATGGCTACCTGCTCAGGATTAACCCCCAAGAATGAAAACATGCCTTTTTGACGAGCGATAAAACTAAAGTCGCGATCAACGCCATTGGCTTTAAGCTTGTCGACTAAAATGGCACGATTACCATTAATGCGATCACGCATGACCTTTAGTTCGTCCAACCATTGCTGCTTCAGGGCTGGGGTGCCTAAAATGGTTTCAACAATCGCCGCACCATGTGCTGGCGGCATAGAATAAAGACAGCGTACTACATATAACAATACCGATTGGGTAATATCTGCAGTGGCGCTGTTTTTAGCCACAATGGAGCAAGCGCCAATACGTTCGCGATACAAACCAAAGTTTTTCGAGCAAGAACTGCATAAAATCATGCTTTCAACGGCCGCAGCCATTTGGCGTACGCCGTAAGCATCTTCATCTACGCCGTCACCAAAACCTTGATAAGCCATATCAATTAATGGCGTAAAGCCTTGCTTAACAGTAACCTTAACCACTTCATCCCATTGCTCTGTGGTTAAATCCATGCCGCTTGGGTTATGACAACAAGCATGTAAAAGCACCACGTCATCTTTTCCAATGCTATTTAAGGTTGCCAGCATTTGATCAAATTTAAGGGTTTTGCTGTCGTAGTCATAGTACGGATAGGTTTTAACTGTAATGCCAGCCGCTTCAAATAATCCCGTATGATTTGCCCACGTTGGGTCGCTTACCCATAACACGGCGTTAGGATTACAACGTTTAATAAAGTCAGCTGCAACGCGCAGAGAACCGGTTCCGCCAGGCGTTGACACTGTTCGAACGCGGTTAGCGAGTAATGCGCTGTGACTGGCACCAAACGCTAATTCACCCATAAGTTGATTGAATGATGCTGAGCCTGTTGGGCCTATGTACACTTTGGTTGTTTCTGTGTCTAAACGAATTTTTTCAGCCGCTTTTACACAATCTAGAATAGGTGTATGACCAAGAGGATCTTTATATACGCCAACACCTAAATCGACTTTATTTGGGTGATTGTCTTCGCGGTATTGAGTCAATAGGCCTAAAATGGGATCGGCAGGCAACGCGGTTAATGAATTGAACATGAATAGACCTTCTTATTTTAAATTTACAGGCATTAGGGCGAAATAAGCTAACAAGATACATATTATGGTCTTTAGCATAACGTGATTTACATCAATAAAGAACTGCTAAATATACTGTGATGGCATATTAGAAAAGCGTAATTAGTGAATTTTGGCAACAATGGCTGACAACTGAAACAAGCATTATTATGCTCGCAATGACCTCCTCAATACCTACTTAATAGTAAATAAATTCAACTTGAGTATAAAAGTCACCTAAAACACAAAATAACGGTTGAATCCTTGCTGACAATCAGTAACGTAGGGCTACGAAGAATTATTTAGTAAATTATTAGTAAACTGTACCGAAACATTGCCAGTGACATGTATTTGTAAAATGTGCACCGCTCCATATTACATTAACAATGTCACGTTTATTTCTCCGGCTAAGCCTTTTACTCATATATCGGTCTATCGACGTTTAATGAGTGCAACACTAAGAAGAGTATTAATGAAACAATTGCGTCTAGACCACATTACCCGCATGAATGGCGAAATTAACATTCCTGGCTCCAAGAGCATTTCTAACCGCGCGTTATTATTGGCAACTTTAGCACAGGGTAAAACCACTCTGACTAACTTGCTCGACTCTGATGACATTCGTTATATGTTGGCATCATTAAAGCAGTTAGGTGTGCATTACCAATTGTCTGACAATAATACTGTTTGTGAACTGACCGGTTTAGGGGGCGCAATTTCATCTGTAAATGCACAGAGTTTATTTCTTGGTAATGCTGGTACAGCAATGCGTCCATTATGTGCCGCACTGACATTAGGTCATGGCGAATTTACCTTAACCGGTGAGCCTCGTATGGAGGAGCGTCCAATTGGCGATTTGGTCGATGCGCTGCGTCAATTAGGCGCTGATGTCACCTATCTGAAAAATGATGGTTTCCCACCATTAACGATTAAGGCAACAGGCTTAAATGGCGGTGATGTTGACATTGCCGGTGATTTATCAAGTCAATTTTTAACCGCATTACTCATGGTCGCGCCACTGACCAAAGACAGCGTCAACATTAATATTAAGGGCGAGCTTGTTTCTAAACCTTATATTGATATCACCATTGCGCTAATGAAGCAGTTTGGTGTCGAAGTGCTCAATCATCAATATCAACGTTTCGAAATTAAGGCCGGTCAGCAATATGTCTCACCAGGTAAAGTACTGGTAGAAGGTGACGCTTCATCGGCATCTTACTTCCTCGCTGCTGGCGCTATCCAAGGCGGTAAAGTGAAGGTCACTGGTGTTGGCCGCTTAAGTATTCAAGGCGATGTTAAGTTTGCCGATGCATTAGCCCAAATGGGTGCCGATATAGAGTGGGGCGATGATTTTATTATTGCTAGAAAATCCACTCTTAGCGCCATTGAAATGGACATGAACCACATACCTGATGCCGCTATGACCATCGCCACTGCAGCTTTATTTGCCACAGGCACCACAAAACTGACTAATATTTATAACTGGCGCATTAAAGAAACCGATCGTTTAGCGGCGATGGCGACTGAATTACGTAAAGTGGGTGCGATTGTTGATGAAGGTTATGATTACATTACTATCACGCCGCCAGCGATATTAAATACCGCAGCGATTGATACCTATAACGATCATCGGATGGCGATGTGCTTTTCAATGATGGCTTTTGCTGACAGCGGTATCACCATTAACGATCCAGACTGCACATCTAAGACATTTCCAGATTATTTTGCGCAATTTGCTCGTCTAGCAAAATAATCCACCTAACCAGATTGTCACTTGCTCTTTTATGTTGTCTTGCAATATAAAAGAGCGATCTTGGTTTTAATAACCGAAAATTCATCAGTAATTAACATTTTTTTGTTATACAATGCGCGCGCTTATTTTGATGAACCCTTTATCTTTTTCAGGGACGATAGATTATTTTCGGAGGAAACTATGTCAGAACGATCTCCAGTGATCACAGTAGATGGCCCTAGCGGTGCAGGGAAAGGCACAATATGCCAATTATTGGCACAACATTTAGGATGGCATTTATTAGATAGCGGGGCGATTTATCGTGTTTTAGCCTTAGCCGCTATTCATCATGACGTTGAGCTAGAAAACGAAGAAGCACTTACCTTATTAGCTGCTCACCTTGATGTCCAATTTTTAACTGGCACCGACATTGATGCCATTAAAGTGATTCTTGAAGGTGAAGACGTTACCACGACCATTCGTACTCAAGAATGCTCTAATGCAGCCTCTAAAGTCGCGGCGCTTCCACGGGTACGTGAGGCATTATTGCGTCGTCAACGGGCTTTTAGTGCCGCGCCAGGTCTGGTTGCTGATGGACGTGACATGGGCACCGTAGTTTTTTCAAAAGCCCCGGTAAAAATATTTTTAACAGCGTCTGCCGAAGAACGAGCGCAAAGACGCTATAATCAGTTGCAGGACAAGGGCTTCGATGTTAAAATCGACCGCCTTTTAGCTGAAATTATTGAACGAGACGACCGTGATATCAATCGCGCCGCTTCGCCGCTGGTCCCAGCTGAAGATGCACTTGTTATTGATACAAGCGGCATTGGCATTGAAGATGTATTGAAGCAAGTGCTTGAGTACGTTAGACAAAAAATTACTGTTGCGTAACCGAATTGTCGATTACTGTGCAGTAGGTATTCGTGTTAAGGATGACACGAATAATATTACTAGACTCCACATCTAGGATGGATGGTGGTTTATTTAATGAAAGTAACCTAAAACATGACTGAATCTTTTGCTGATCTATTTGAACAATCCCTTCAAACCCTAGAGTTCCGTCCAGGTTCTATCGTTCGTGGTACAGTTGTTGCCATCGAAAACGGTATGGTACTTGTTGACGCAGGCCTTAAGTCTGAAAGCCCAATCAATGCTGACGAATTCAAAAACGCACAAGGCGTTTTAGAAATCCAAGTAGGTGATGAAGTTGACGTAGCCCTTGACTCTGTTGAAGATGGCTTCGGTGAGACTCAATTGTCTCGCGAAAAAGCTAAGCGTCATGAAGCTTGGATCGTTCTAGAAAAAGCGTACGAAGATGCTGAAACTGTAATCGGTATCATCAATGGTAAAGTTAAAGGTGGTTTCACTGTTGAATTAAACGGTATCCGTGCCTTCTTACCAGGTTCTCTAGTTGACGTGCGCCCAGTTCGCGACACCGCTCACTTAGAGTTCAAAGAATTAGAATTCAAAGTTATCAAGCTTGACCAGAAGCGTAACAACGTTGTTGTTTCTCGTCGTGCTGTTATCGAATCTGAAAGCAGTGCAGAACGTGATACTCTTCTTGAGAATCTACAAGAAGGCCAAGCTGTTAAAGGTATCGTTAAAAACCTTACTGACTACGGTGCATTCGTAGACTTAGGTGGTGTTGACGGTCTTTTACATATCACTGATATGGCTTGGAAACGCGTTAAGCACCCATCTGAAATCGTTAATGTTGGTGACGAAATCAACGTTAAAGTACTTAAGTATGACCGTGAGCGTACTCGCGTATCACTAGGTCTTAAGCAACTTGGCGAAGATCCATGGTTAGAAATCAGCAAGCGCTACCCAGAAAGCACTAAGCTAACTGGTCGCGTAACAAACTTAACTGACTACGGTTGCTTCGTCGAAATCGAAGAAGGCGTTGAAGGTTTAGTACACGTTTCTGAAATGGATTGGACTAACAAGAACATTCACCCATCTAAAGTTGTTAACTTAGGTGATGAAGTTGAAGTGTTAGTACTAGACATCGATGAAGAGCGTCGTCGTATTTCTCTAGGCCTGAAACAGTGTAAAGTTAACCCATGGGATGACTTCGCAACTCGTTACAACAAAGGCGACAAAGTATCTGGTAAGATCAAGTCAATCACTGACTTCGGTATCTTTATCGGTCTTGACGGTGGAATCGATGGTCTTGTTCACTTATCTGACATTTCTTGGAACGGTACTGGCGAAGACGCAGTTTCTGAATACAAGAAAGGCGATGAAATCCACGCTGTAGTGCTTTCAGTAGACCCAGAGCGTGAGCGCATCAGTTTAGGTGTTAAGCAAACTGAAGACGATCCATTCAACGCATACTTAGCTGACAAGAAGAAAGGCACCGTAGTTCACGGTACTGTTTCTGCTGTTGACGCAAAAGGTGTTACAGTTGAACTAGCAGAAACTGTTGAAGGTTACATTCGTGTAGCTGATATTTCAGCAGACCGCATCGAAGATGCATCTACTGTATACTCAGTAGGTGATGCTATCGAAGCTAAGTTCATGGGCGTAGATCGTAAGAACCGTTCTATCAGCTTATCTATCAAAGCGAAAGATGAAGCTGAACAGAAAGAAGCGATCGCTACTTTGAACAAGCAAGACGAAGTTGTAATGAGCAGCGCAATGGCTGAAGCATTCAAAGCAGCTCGTAAGTAATCGAAAATCGTCTGTTGTATGGGGACGTGGTCCCCATTAGGCGACTGTGTTTGGCTTGATAATATGGGATAGCTAAGATGACAAAATCTGAACTTATCGAAAAACTCGCCACTAGGCAGTCGCAACTGTCGGCGAAAGAAGTGGAAAGTGCAATCAAAGAGATGTTGGAGCAAATGGCAACAACATTAGAAAGCGGTGATCGTATAGAAATCCGTGGATTTGGTAGTTTTTCACTTCACTATCGTGCGCCACGTACTGGCCGTAACCCAAAAACTGGTACCTCAGTTGATTTGGAAGGCAAGTATGTTCCACACTTTAAGCCGGGTAAAGAACTGCGCGAACGTGTCGATGCTGTTAATCCTTGATTAACGCTTTAATAAAAAGCCTCCTCTTGGAGGCTTTTTTGTATCTAATGGCAGTCAATGCTGGTCAGCCCAGTAAATTTCTTGGATAATCATTATATTGATGCACCTTCATGGAGAATAGCGTGAGATCATTTATTGTCGTTGTACTAGTTGGGCTATTGTTTGTTTTAGCATTATTATTTGGTGCTAAAAATGAGCAAGTTGTCACCTTAAGTTACTTTATTGCTGAAGGGCAATATCGATTACCTATCGTGCTTGCCGTGGTATTTTTCAGCGGGTTTATTATCAGCTGGATATTTGCAAGTTACCATATCGTCAAGCTAAAGCTGGCGTTGCGTAAAAGCAATAAAGCCCTTAAAAAGCTCACTGCTGCAGATGCAACAAGTGTTGCTGTAATGCCTAAGGACCAAGCTGTCTAGTATGCTAGAAATCTTGTTCTTGTTATTACCTATCGCTGCCGGTTATGGATGGTATATGGGACGACGCAGTATTCGTCATAGCGATAGCCAGCAGAGTAAAAAATTAAGCCGAGATTATTTTACTGGGCTTAACTTTTTACTGTCTAACGAGTCTGATAAAGCGGTTGATTTATTCATCAGCATGCTAGATGTCGATGACGAAACCATCGACACTCATTTATCGTTAGGTTCGTTATTCCGTAAAAGAGGTGAAGTGGATCGTTCCATTCGTATCCATCAAAACTTGATTGCCAGACCGAGCTTAACCAATGAGCAGCGCGATATTGCGATGATGGAGTTAGGTAAAGATTATATGGCTGCTGGGTTTTATGACCGCGCCGAAGAAATTTTTATTAACTTGGTCAGCCAAGATGATCACAGTGAAGAAGCCGAAACTCAGCTGTTATTAATCTATCAAGTGACTAAAGAATGGCAAAGTGCCATCGATATCACTAAGCGTCTTCCTCGTAAACGTCAGCAAGTGCTTAAGCGCACCACAGCCCATTTTTATTGCCAGCTAGCTGATGAAGCTCATAATGAAACAGATAAAATCAAAAAGCTGCAACAAGCCATTAAGCAAGATGCTCAATGTGGTCGAGCTTGGTTAACTCTCGCCAAGATTTATCTTGATGCTGGCCAAGTTGACTTATGTAAGCACGCGTTACAAGAGCTGAAAGTGGCTGATATTGATTTATTTGCTGATGGCGTTTCAATAGCAAAACAAGTTTATCGCGACACACAAGATCCTAACGGTTTTCACGAACTACTCGCTAAAGCCATTGCCGATGGCGCGGGAGCAAGTGTAGTGGTGGCATTAGCTGAGCACAAAATAAGCCTAGATCAACATCAAAGTGCTGAAACCATGATGCTGGATAATTTATATCGTCATCCAACCATGAAAGGTTTTCAGCATTTAATGAAGTTACACATTCAACAAGCTGAAGATGGTCAAGCTAAGCAAAGTTTATCTATGCTAGAGCAACTTGTTGAACAACAAATTAAATTCCGCCCAAGTTATCGCTGTACTGCTTGTGGTTTTCCTTCTCACGGTTTGTATTGGCATTGTCCATCATGCAAACAATGGGGCAGTATCAAGCGGATAAAAGGCCTAGATGGTGAATAACGTGGCCATCGTAAAATACCAACCCTATAATTAATGCAGTAACACCATATTACCGCTGGAGTTCCAATGACTGAGAAATCAATTGTAGTCGCCCTCGACTATGACAATAAACATGACGCATTGACCTTTATTGATAAACTCGACCCAGAGATATGTCGGTTAAAAATTGGCAAAGAAATGTTTACCTTATTTGGGCCTGAGTTGGTTAATGATATTCACAGCCGAAACTTTGATTTATTCCTTGATTTGAAATTTCATGATATTCCCAACACAGTTGCCAAAGCCGTTGCCGCTGCTGCTGATTTAGGCGTGTGGATGACTAATGTGCATGCCAGTGGTGGACTTGCTATGATGCAGGCCGCTAAAAAAGCACTAATACCATTTGGTAAAGAAGCACCACTACTGATTGCGGTTACCGTATTAACCTCAATGTCAGATGAAGACTTAGCCTTACTGGGTATCAATGTGCCAGCATTTGAACATGTACTGCGCTTAGCTAAGCTGACTCATCAAGCTGGTTTAGACGGGGTGGTATGCTCAGCTCAAGAAGCTAAATTACTAAAATCATCATTTGGCCAAGACTTTACCTTAGTGACCCCAGGGATAAGACCGGCTGGCAGTGATGCGGGTGATCAACATCGGGTGATGACGCCTCCACAAGCCATTGCTGCTGGGTCTGATTATTTGGTGATCGGTCGCCCAATCACTCAAGCTGCCGATCCCTTAGCGGCGCTCAAGGCTATTTACCAATCGCTACATGTTTGATGTAAAGGCATTATTGAAACAGAGATATTCTCTAGCAATGATGCCAGCAAAGTACACTTATCTACATCAAGCAATCACACAGAAATAAAGGATGACTATGTCTGATAATACAAGGTTTGATTACACGGCTAAAAATGTTGTCGTGGTGGGTGGTACCTCTGGCATTAATCTTCAAGTTGCGATTCAATTTGCAAAAGCTGGCGCCAATGTTACCGTTGCCAGTCGCAGTGTTGATAAGGTCAATGCCGCCGTTGAATTACTCAATCAAGCTAATCCAAATTCAATTCATTTAGGGGTGAGTTTTGATGTGCGCGACAACGATGCGTTAATCCTTGGGTTTGATAAAATTGCTTCCACTTATGGGCATATTGATGTGTTAATCAGTGGTGCAGCAGGTAATTTCCCTGCCAGTGCGGCAAAATTGTCTCCTAATGGTTTTAAATCGGTTATCGATATTGATTTAATTGGCAGCTTTCAAGTATTGAAACATGCTTATCCATTGTTATCTCGCCCAAATGGCAGCATTATTCAAATTTCTGCGCCACAAGCTTATATCGCCATGCCATTGCAAGTGCATGTTTGCGCCGCTAAAGCCGGTGTTGATATGCTCACTCGCACATTAGCGTTAGAGTGGGGCGTTGAAGGCATTAGAATTAACTCTATTGTGCCAGGGCCTATAGCTGATACTGAAGGCTTTAACCGTTTAGCCCCCACTGATGAGTTACAGCAACGGGTGGCAAATAGCGTGCCGTTGAAACGTAATGGCCAGGGTCAGGACATTGCTAACGCTGCCTTATTCCTCGCATCAGATATGGCATCATATATTACCGGCGTAGTATTACCCGTTGATGGCGGTTGGTCATTAGGTGGCGCCAGTATTGCAATGACCGAATTAGGTGACATAGCCGCGAAGCACGGTTTATAAAAATCGATAAAATTAAAGGTATATAACATGGCCAATGCATTACAAGATCAATTGCTTAAAGCAGGTCTTGCCAGTAAACAAAAAGTGCGCGACGTTAAAACCCAAAAGCGTCGTGATAAAAAATCAAAGGTAGATGACGGCAGTTCAGCGCTCAAGCAACAGATTGCTGAGCAAAAATTAGCGCAAGCCAAAAAAGATAAAGCCTTAAATGAGCAGCGCTTTGCCGCAGCAACTGAAAAAGGACAAGTCCGTGGCTTAATCAGCGAGTTTGCTAAATTTGCCATTACCGTTTCTAGAGATGCAGAGCTGAAATTCAACTACACCCTAGAAAACAAAATTTATTCGGTTTACATCACCGACAAAATTCAAGCTGATTTATTAAATGGCACCTTAGGTATCATCCGTCATGAAGATAAAAGCTACATAGTGCCGCATAAGCTTGCTGAACGAGTGAAGTTACTTGTGCCGCAGTGGTGTGGTTATTTGTGGGATAAAGCGGCTAAAGATTCTGTGGCGCAGGTAAGCGGCGCTGATGATCCATATGCCGACTACGCGATTCCAGACGATTTAATGTGGTAATCATTAATCATTAATCATTAACAAAAACGCCTCTAAATAGAGGCGTTTTTTGTGTGGTGTTTACTATTCTGCATTAGCCTGCTTGGCCGTTAACGCTATGACTTGCTGACAATAAGCAAGGTGATGGCGGATAGTGTCTAAGTATTGTGATGCTTGATAATCAATTAGGTACCAATAACTGGCTTGGCTGTCTGGGTATTGATTATAAAACAACGACTCAGCCAAGATTAAGTCGCTTTGATTGGCGTAGGTTAACCATTGCACACTAGGTAAGTTACTTAATGCGGCGAGTAACGCATATTGCACCTCAAGATTATCTGGTGTATCCGAGCTGACTTGCAGGGCTAAGCGTTGCGCGACCTTAAAATGTGGATCGGTATTGTCTGGACTTAATAGTTTATTTTGCCGGCGTCGGACCGCATCACTCAGTAATACTTCAAATGGATTAATATCAACGGGTTCGTTATCCTGCGGCAATAGGGGAGATGCATCATCGAGAAATAACGCTGGCCACTGAATATTATGGCTGGTGAGCTGTAATCCTAAGGCGATACGACGTTCGCCTAACCAATTATGCACCATGCAGGGTAAATACTCATTCGCCGGCATGTCATCAGGTCTGGCTAAAGAGGGTAATAAAGACATCCGCTGTACATTGACCTGTTGTGCCATCAGGGACATTAATAAAATAGTCACCAGTCCTGATGATGGCCAACAGGTTAACTGCACCTCGAGAGTTTCGCCTACTTCGGTAAGCAGTGACACTAATTGATCGTTATCCGGGCTATTACTGACCACAAAAGCATAATGTGAGCCAGCATAAGGGCCATTACAAATATTAATCACTTTATCGGCTTCATGTTGAGTGCCATTAAAGATGAAAGTATGTCCAATTTGAGCGGGTTGCCAATCACCACTTGCATTACCAATAACTGTTACTTGCTGAAAGTATTCAGATAAAATCGGTGATGAGGCCTGCGAGTCATTGCGAGTATGCATAAAGTGTCACTTGCTATTATCTAATGCTAAGGTCTGTGTATTGTGGTGAACAATGTGCTTTAAACACACCATGGTTGTTAATCAAATAAGTTGCTCACCCAATCAGCGTTCGACCAATTGTAACTCATTGAAACCCTATTGGGTTGAGAAACCTAAACAATCAACATAAAGGCAAGTGAGAAGCCAACATTCGTCAAAATATGGTTAGATAATTGCTAAAAAGCTTTTCCTTTTGTGACGCTTTAGTATAAATTAAAACAACTGTTTTAATTATTCGTTTAAGAGACTCTTATGAACCCATACCAAGCACCGTTAAAGGACATGCAATTCTTGTTGGCACAGGTATTTGATGCAAAAGCAACATGGGAACAGCTTCCTGCGATGGCAGATGTTGTTGACCTTGATACTGCATTCGCCATTCTAGAGGAAGCCAATAAGATCAGCCGTGATCTGCTTCACCCTTTAAATCGCAACGGTGACGAGCAAGGTGTGGTTCATAAGGGTAACGACATTATTACCCCTGATGGTTTTAAAGAAGTGTATCAGCAGTTTTCTGATGGCGGTTGGGTGGGATTATGCGGCGAGGCGGATTTTGGTGGCATGGGTATGCCCAAAATGCTCGGTGTACTGGTAGATGAAATGGGCTATAGCGCATGTAACTCATTTACGCTTTACAGTTCACTGACCGCAGGCGCTGCCTTGTGTATTAATGCTCATGCAAACGACGAGTTAAAACAAACCTATTTACCTAATTTGTATACTGGCCAATGGGCTGGTGCCATGGATATGACCGAGCCTCATGCTGGTTCTGATCTACGTGGTATTCGCACTAAAGCAGAACCACTTGATGATGGCAGCTACGCCATTACGGGTAACAAGATTTTTATTACTGGCGGCGATCAAGATTTAACTGAAAACGTTATCCACTTAGTATTAGCTAAACTACCCGGTTCAAAAGGTATTTCATTATTTTTAGTGCCTAAAGTTCGCGTTAACAGCGACGGTAGCTTAGGCGAACCTAATGGCGTAACGGTAGGTTCTATTGAACACAAGATGGGGCTGAAAGCATCCGCGACGTGTGTGATGAACTACGATAATGCTAAAGGCTTTTTAATCGGTGAGCCGGATCGTGGTTTAGTGTGTATGTTTACCATGATGAACTATGAGCGTTTAGCCATTGGCTTACAAGGTTTAGGTAACGCGCAAGCGGCTTATCAAATGGCCAGTGAATATGCTAAAGATCGTTTACAAGGTATCGCAGCAGCGGGTTCTGCCACGGGTGCAACATCTGATCCGATTATTGTTCATGGCGACGTGCGTCGTATGCTATTAACGATTCGCGCAATGACCGAAGCGGGTAGAGCATTGTCGGTATATACCGGTAAGCAGCTGGATTTAGCAAAATATGCTAGTGGAGATGTACAAGTAAAAGCGGCTAGATATGTAGGTTTACTGACCCCAGTATCAAAAGCCTTTTTAACTGACCGCGGTTTAGATGCCACCATCATGGGCCAGCAAGTCTTTGGTGGTCATGGTTATATCCGTGAAACAGGTATTGAGCAGTTTGTGCGTGATACTCGTATTGCACAAATATACGAAGGCACTAACGGTATTCAGGCTATCGACTTTTTAGGCCGTAAAATTACCGGTGATGACGTTGCCACCTTGACTGAATTTGTCGCTGAAGTGAATGCGAGTCTTATTGAGTTAACTCAGGCAAATGGCGATCATAAAGCGATGGTAAGCCAAGTATTTGATGAGTTGCTAACAACCGCTAACTACATTAATGCTAACAAGAAAACTCAACCAGCATTAGTAAACTCTTGTGCGGTCGACTTTTTAGATGCCTTTGGTTACGCAGTATACGGCTACTTCTGGTTATTAATGGCCGATAAAGCATCAAGCCACGAAGATCAAAGCTTTGCGGCGCAAAAGCAATTTGTGGCAGATTTCTACATGGATAAGCTACTATCAAAATCTCAGTATCATTTATCACAAGTTAATCAAGGTGATAAATCGATTATGGCCATGCCAGCTGACATGTTCTAAGCCTAGTTACCGCTGAACTGAGTCGATAGCTGAGTCCATTATGCGCTGCTGATAAATTGCAGCCACACAATAAGCCTTCCACTGGAAGGCTTTTTTACTGCAGCTATACACTCACTAACTTGAGTTCAGGTTAACTCGTGAAGGCAATAAGTTTGTTCTTGCTTCGCAATACAGAGCCTAAACTGGCGTTACCTATCGCCTAACCACGAGTCGCTTGATTACTTACTTCGCTTCCAATAGATAAAGGCCACAATGGCCACAAGTACGATGGCTGGAGTGAGTTGAGTGAAATGATGAAAAAGTCCTACCCCTCCATGTCCCTCATGTGCCATGGCAATAGATGGAATGGTGGCAAGAATAAAGGCAAGAGATAAATATTTCATGGTGGAGTCCTTCTGTTGGGTTTACTTTTGTTATCATCGTTTTGATTGAGTTAACGCGTCGTTCAATAATCTGTTAATTGTTATCTGTATAAATGCTAGGTATCGAGCACCAACTGCATCAGCATCATGTCTTCACCATCGATCACCAGAGTGTTATTGCCGCCACACTCAGGGCATATCACAGTGCGCTCATTGACTTCTGATTGCGTTTGGCAGTCGCGGCATTGCAACACTAACGGTTGAATATTTATCATCAATTTAGCGTTATGGCATACCGTTTCAAGCTTGAAGGTGTCAAATGCTTGGGATAATAAAGCGGGTTCGACGCCACTTAAAATACCAATCTTAAGCACCACTTGCTCTATGCCTGTGGCTTGATGCTCCAAAGCTAAGGCTTCGCACTGCTCCATTAACGCCATCACAATCGAGTATTCGTGCATTAGCAAATCCTTGGCAGCAATTCACCTTGTGGTAAATCTAAGTAGCGACTACTGCCCCAAGGGGTTTGCAGCACCACTTTACCAGGATGCCCGTCAGTCACCTGGCCAATTATCGCCGCATGCTCACAATGACCATAACGCTGCATGACTTCAATTGCGCCTTCGGCTACATCCATTGGTAAGGCCATAATAAAGGTGCCTTCATTGGCTAAATCAAAAGGTTCAAAGCCAAATAATTCACATAAGCCTTTGACTTCATCACAAATAGGAATACTGGCTTCGTCAACGTTAATGCCAATTTGCGACGCTTTAGCCCACTCGTTTAATACTGCGGATAAGCCGCCCCGAGTGGCGTCGCGCATAGCATGAATGTTAATGTTGGCCACAAGTAACTGCTCAATAATAGGCCATAAAGTATCGCAATCACTGTGCAATTCAGACTCAAGCGTTAAGCCATCGCGAGCCATTAAAATGGCCGCGCCGTGGCAGCCAATATCCCGAGAGACAATAATCGCATCCCCGACTTGTAAGTTACGCGCTGAAATATCAGGACGTAAAATACGCCCTACGCCAGACGTGTTTATAAACAAGCCATCTGCACAGCCTTTAGGCACCACTTTAGTATCACCGCAGACAATTCGAGCGCCAGATTTACGTAACTCAGTCGCCATGCTGTTAACAATGGTTTTTAAGTCATCAAGAGGAAATCCTTCTTCAATAATAAAGCTGCAGCTCAAATATTCAGGTTGCGCGGCCATCATAGCTAAATCATTTACTGTGCCAGCAATCGCTAACTTGCCGATATCGCCACCAGCGAAAAACAACGGTGAAACTGTGAATGAATCGGTAGTAAAGGCAATATGACCACACATGTTCAATGTGGCCGCATCTTCTTGCGCGGTCAAAATGGGATTATCAAAGGCTTTAAAAAACAGCTCATGGATCAATTGGTCCATCTCTTTACCGCCACCACCGTGGCTAAGCTGAATGGTTTTTTTAGTCGACATGACTCACTTCTCCATAGCGATAATAAGCATTACAGGCGCCTTCAGAGCTGACCATACAGCTGCCAAGCGGGCTTTGTGGCGTACAACCTCGGCCAAATACTTTACAATCTTTAGGATTGGCCAAACCACGCAAAATATCGCCACACATGCAGGCTTTATGATCATCAATTTCCTCTGTGGGCAATATCTTGGCATAAATACGTTCAGCATCACGGTGATGATATTCAGGCCGCAGCGTCAGCGCAGAGTTAGCAATCGGCCCAAGTCCACGCCAACGGAAGCTGTCGCGAACCATAAAGTATTTGTCGACTAGTTGCTGTGCGGCAATATTGCCCTCGTAGCTCACTGAGCGGCTGTATTGGTTATCAAGTTCCGCTTTGCCTGCTACTTTTTGACGCACAATGCGCAAAATAGATTCCATAACATCCACAGGTTCAAAGCCAGACACCACAACCGGTGTCTTGTATTTATCCACAGTAGATTGATAAATTTGGGCGCCGCTAATCACACTCACGTGTGCTGGTCCAATAAAGGCATTGACTTGACAGCGGCTATCAGACATCACAGCATCAATGGCTGGTGGCACTAGCACATGGTTAATATGAAACAATAAATTGTCGATCTTTAGCGCTTCAGCTTGCGCTAATAATGCCGCTGTCATTGGCGTTGATGTTTCAAAACCAATGGCGAAAAAAATCACCGTTTTATCAGGATTATCACGGGCAATCGCTAAGGTATCTAGTGGATCGTATATTGGCCTAATATCACAGCCTTTTGAGCGAAATAGCGCCAAACTGCCCACAGAACCGGGAACTCTGATCATATCGCCTAAGGTGACTAATATGGTATCGGCTTGGGAGGCAAGGGCGGCTGCATGGTCAATGCGTTCTTTGGGCATAACGCAGACCGGACAACCAGGACCATGAATAAAGTGAATGTTGGCGGGTAATAATTGTAATAAGCCGTATTTCATAATGGTGTGTGTATGACCTCCGCACACTTCCATGATGTTTATTTGCTCGTTGGTTTTAGCTGCTTGTTGCGCAATTAATTGCGCCAAATGACGAATCGTCAGTGGATCTCGAAATCCTTGATAAAAGTCATTGAGGGTCATCATTGCGCCGACTCCAATTGCATCGCGGTGACTATTTGACGATACAAATCGAGGCTTTCTTGGGCATCTTTATGGTCAATTTTATTCATCACAAAACCAATATGAATCAATACAAAGTCACCGATGGCGAGCGGATCACTGATTAAATGACAACTCACGCGGCGTTTTACGCCAAGCGTATCAACCGTTACTGTTTCATCATCATGAATTTCAACAACTTTTGATGGGATTGATAAACACATAATTAATATTCCTGATGCTTATCAAACCAGCTCGCCAATGCTTTCATTGAATCAGAATTTTTCACTGATACCACTAATAATTCAACGTTGGGATTTAATTTACTTAACTGTGCTTTAGCCTCATCAATACTAAAATCAAAGTGAGGCAGCAGATCAGATTTAGTAATAACGACCAAATCGGCACGGCGAAACATCACTGGATACTTCTCAATTTTATCGTCACCTTCAGGCACTGATAACAACACAATATTTTTATGGGTGCCGACATCATAACTGGCTGGGCACACTAGATTGCCGACGTTCTCAACGAAACAAATCTCTACATCATCTAAATTAATGTGATGCAGTGCGCCGTGAACCATAAAAGCGTCGAGATGACAAGCTGAGCCGGTTTGAATTTGATAGGCATTGATGCCTTTGGCTATTAAGCGGTCGGCATCGCGTGAGGTTTCAAGGTCTCCTTCAATTACCGCATAACAAGCATCGAGATATTCATGTAAACACTCTAACAGGCTGGTTTTACCGCTACCTGGACTGCTCATTAAGTTAAATGCGCTTACCTGATGAGCGGCAAAATGATCACGATTATGTTGTGCTTCTACGTCATTTTTATCCAATATCTTATGGATAACCGCTAACGTCTTTTTGTCGTTAAGCTGAGGATTACTATGAAGAGTATGGTCATGAGTCATTGAGCAACCGCAATCTTTACACATATGATGTTCCCTAACCTTATTGTTATGATTATCAATAAGTGTCGGTTAATTGGTTGCTGCATTCTTTGATGCACATCAGATTTTGTAATAAAGACTGTGAACAAAAGTGCTATTGAGTAAATTATGTGATCAATAGCGCAATTATTGGCAGTTAAGCATTATCTAACTCACGGTAATTAGATTGCAGAGGCAGGGTAAAAAACCTCTAGCATTTAATACTACGCCATGTGATGAATGGCAAACCACAATTGTCCCAATGCAATACCACCGTCAATTAGCAGTTAAGCATTATCTAATTCACGGTAAGTCGATTGCAGAGGCAGGGTAAAAAACCTCTAGCATTTAATACTAAGCCATGTGATGAATGGCGTACCACAATTGTCCCAATGCAATACCACCGTCATTGATAGGAATATGACCACTGGGTAAAAAGCGCCTGCCACCTTGATGACAATCATCAAGACATTGACTAAGTAAGAGTTTATTTTGAAATACACCACCACAAAATACCTGTGGTAGCTGCGGATACTGTTGAGCGACTTGGTTAACTTGCTGGCTAATGGCATGAATAAAATGCCAACATATTTGCTGTTTAATTGAAGTGCTTTGTGAGTGAGTGAGCAAATGATTGATTAACTGAGCGATAAAGTCACTGCTGTGCCATTGCACTGGCTCAATTGCTTTATCCGTCTGATTACCCGTGCAGCTTAACCTGTTGAGTGTTACCGGTAAGAGTGCCGGTAAGCCCCCAATACCGACATTGTTAAGATAGTCATTTGCAGCGGCTTCAATCATCATACCGGCTTGGCCTTCATATTGTGAGCTGCCAATAAAGTCTAATGCCACCGCCAGTGCATCAAATAAGCGTCCAACAGAGCGACATTCAATACAATGGCTATTGTTACGCCATAACTGATACAAATTCATTACCTTATGTCGGCCTAAATTTTGTATCGCAGCAATGGGAAGTGTGAGCACGTGTTGCAGTGACATCTGCTCAAATAATAATGCCAGTAAAATTCTCACTGGCTGCTTAATCGCTTGTTCACCGCCCATAAGCTTAAAGGAACTAAAGTGTGCCAAAGTGGTAAAACCGTGTATATCTGCCAGCATCACTTCGCTGCCCCATAGTACGCTGTCATCGCCTAAGCCGGTTCCGTCAAAGCTAAATCCTACAACTTGATCAGTATGTTGATGCATTGCCATCACCGACAGTACATGGGCGAAATGATGTTGTACGCCAATACAATGAGATGGCGGCAGTTGATGCTCACATTGATAATTCGCCGCCCATTGAGTTGGTGCATATTGTGGATGATTATCATGCACAATATGGCTCGGGCTAAAATCATATAAGCGACTGAACGTTGCTAAACTTTGGTTGAAATATTGCTGTGCTTCTAGATTGAATAAATCACCAATGTGTGGCGAAACAATCAGATTATCGTCAAAGCCAAATGCAACGGTGTTTTTCTGTTGCCCACCAACCGCTAATACGCTGTGTTGACTATTGGATAGCATGGGAGAGTGAAGGTTGATGGTCAGTGGCGCATAGCCACGGGCCAATCGAATCACTTGCACCTGTTCGTCGATCACTTGCACCACACTGTCATCACAGGCATTAATAATCGGCCTGTTATGGTCAAGTATCCCATCAATAACATGGGCTAGATGTCGTTCGATATCCGTCTTATTCGTGATAATCGGCTCGCCGCTGCGATTGGCACTGGTCGCCACAATGGGCTTGTTTAAACGCTGCATTAATAAATGGTGTAATGGGGTGTAGGGCAAAAAGATCCCAAGGCGATCAATACCTGGTGCTAGCAATGAGCTAAGTGCGATAGCATTATTATGTTTACTTGCAGCATCATTGTTATCACTCTTTGCACGAGTATGACGCTTATTCATCAAGGTGATGGGTTTCTCAGGACTGGTTAATGTTTTCCATTCTGCTGGCGTGCCACTAACGCACAGTTGAGCTTGAGCTAAGTTGGTGACCATAATCGCCAAAGGCTTTGCAGGGCGCTGTTTACGTTGGCGCAGTGCTGCCACAGCGTCATTATTAGTGGCATCGCAGACTAAATGGAATCCGCCTAAGCCTTTAATGGCCACAATGCCGCCACGGTTAATCATTTCAACGGCTTGCTCTAATGCGATTAACATCGACGAGTCATAGAGAAATTCGGCGTTAGCATTGATGGTACTAAAGGTTAATTGTGGGCCACAGTGGGGACAACTCACTGGCTGAGCATGATAGCGTCGATTGAGTGGATCGGTATAAGCCGCGCGGCAGCGATCGCACATCACAAAATCCGCCATCGCAGTGTTGCATCTGTCATAGGGGAGTGAATCAATAATGCTATAACGCGGGCCGCAATTTGTGCAATTGGTAAACGGGTACTGGTAGTGACGGTTATGAGGATCGTTAATGTCATCGAGACAATCTAGGCAAATACTCATGTCGGCTGAAATCGCGACGTTGGCATGTTCGCCGTCTAAAATGTGGCTATCGATAATACTAAAGCCGTCAAATTGACTTAATTGGCGGTGATTTATGACTTCAATGGCATCAATTCGCGCTAATGGCGGAGGCGATTGAGTCAAATTATCCATAAACTGTTCAATCAGCTGGTTGCTACCTTGCAAAATAATTGTCACCCCAAGATGATTGTTGAGCACACTGCCCACTAAATTCAATTGGTGTGCCAGCCTAAACACAAAGGGACGAAATCCAACTCCTTGTACAATACCTTTAACAATAACGGTAACTTGTCGTAATGGCTTCATAAAAACTCAATCTCAAACGAGGATAAGCAAAAACTGATATACCTAAAGATACCCTTTATCCGCGGCGTTGTTTGAGATATAGCCCACCTATTGCGATATTAACGCCATCAAAATCCAATAACGGATTAACCACTAGGGGAAAGTTTTTACCAATGCGTATTTGCACTCGTTCAGTTAACACCGGGTTGGCAAAGTCACTGCCAGCAATTACTAATTGTTTTATGCCAATATTTTGATCTAAATGCTCTATCCAATGACTTAAATAATCTGCAAACGAATCATGAAATGCAAAGGCTAATTTGGCTAAGTTAGTTTCACCCGCTAGCTTGAAACTCATTAATGTGCCTAACGTTTTACACCAATTGAGACCTCGATGCGCGGCTCCCTTGGTGAGCGGAAAGTCAATTCGTGGAGCGTTGTTACCCTGATGCGCCATTGCCAGGGCGATAAATTTATCGGCAAGTTCAGTGACAGTGACTCGCTGAGCGGTCTCAACCGAATAGCCGCCAATAATAAGCGTGGCAACCGCCATTAATTGTGACAATGCGCCATCATCTGCTTGAATGTGCAGATCCAACAGTTGGTTATACTCTGCAGGAAATAACTGCTTAAATTTATCCAGCAGACTTTTTTGTGGCGACTCAGATAAGCGATGACAAATCTCATAACCAGATAAAGGCAGTTTGGGGATTTCAAAAAACAACTCAGGCTGACTTTGGCTGTCTAGGGTGACGATTTGGCTGGCATTATGTTGGCTGAAATATAGTACCGCAGCATGTTTTACAAATTGCGCTTTACGAATTTTTTTGGTCAGGTCACAACGTAATAGTGCGGCATTTAATGCACATAAACTGGTCGTTATTGAGGTGCTGACATCACTTGAAACGTCAGTTATGACATTCTCTAACACTGTTGCTGGTGGCTCAGCAGGGCTGACTTGCCAGTCTATGCTGGTGTTTGTGGTGTGAGCACGAAACGCAAAATGACCATCTTGATAGTTATTTTCATCATGTAAACAAGTGATAGTAGAGGGCAAGGGCATAGTGCCATTACTCAGGCTGGTAATGGGCAACCACTGATGATTAATCATCGCTAAACGCAATGGCGCTTTCAGTACGCCATCGTGGCTGGTTTGTTGATCGCTATTCTTGCTCACGTATAACCAATGAATGCCTTTTTGGCGCAGCACTTCGGTGAGGATCACCAACAAACGGTTTTCAGCGAATTGGATCTCATACAAGGGCGCCAATAAGCTGGGATGATCGCTACTTGCTCGAACGCAAATTAACGGTTTTTCGATACTCGATAAAGCCAATACTTGGCTGTCATTGACGATAAAATGGCTATTCAGTGAATTGGGGTTACAAATTAATATGTGTGGTTTTTGGTATTGATTCGCTTGGCGTGTTTCAGTCTGCGTTGGTGTTTTGGCTTGCTCATCTGTTAATGAGGTGGGTGGCGTTAACCACAAGGTTAACCCGAGAATAGGTAAGGGCAGTGATTTATGGCTAATTAAGCGGTTGGCCATTAACACAATGTCGGCCTGAGTTAACGATTTTTCATCACGACTGAGTTTCTCATGCCCCATGCAGTGTTCACAGTGCAGGTTTATATTACCAAAAGAGGGCTGTTGATTATCGCCAAAAAGTGGTTGGCAATGTTGGCAAAAATACAAAGGTAACCCTGAAGATTTGGCTGACATCGCCAAAGGTTTTCGCTGGCCACTGTGCTGCTCAATACGTTCAATATGAGTGTTGAGTAACCAAACCGACAGTAAAAAATCACTGGCAATATCGTCTGCTAACGCTTCAAGTTGAGCTTGTGTGGCAAAGGCTTCAATAAAATAACGTGTGGTACTTGTTTGCGGGTCAGATTCTGCACCAATACTAATATTAAGTTCAGTCCGGTCCAGATATTGATTACACAAGTGCTCATATAATGGCACATGCCTCTGGCATACAAAGTCAAATCGAATGTTATGCATCGACATAGCAACCTCGCTTATAAGCGTCAGGAATCACCTGATCAATGGTTATATTATTCACAATTTCCAGGCTAAATCCTAAGCTGGCCAAATGGGATAATAGTGCGTGTTCCATCACAGGAATGGCGGCATGTAAATCTGGCGTCAATCCTAATGTCATTGGTTCAATTACCGTTGGGGTAACGCCGAGAACAAATGTGAGCGGTCTGTCACCGACAATGTCCATCATGTTGAGTGTTTGCAGCATTTCTACTTCATGGGCACTGCCTTGCCAATCAATTTCAGCTGGGGCGTGGTCAAAATCAAAAAAATACACTTCGCCAGGCTTCACACCAACACTGTTAACCGTATCAACCACTATTAAATGGTCATAACGACTGATCATTGGAATTAGCCCTTGGGCGAGGGTGCCACCATCGACAATATCCATACTGTCAGTTAGGTGGCTAATTTGATATTTGTCTTTGATATAATTGACAAAATGCACGCCGACTCCTTCGTCGGCGTACAATACATTGCCTATACCTAACAGCAATATTTTTTTCACTATTATTGATTCATCCTATTTACGTACTTTGTGATAGTCGTAACCAGATACAATGGAATCGACTGAATTATGTTTAAAGCGAATACCAGACCACACCGCCATATACACATGGATCACCACAAAAATAATGAAGGCCCATGTTAGGTAATGATGATAAGTTCGCAGTGGTGCTAATCCGCCACAAAGACCAGTTATCCATGCTGATACATCACCTAGCATTCCGCCAACACCTAAGTGATACACATTGGCGTAGAGCACTAAGCCAGTGATGCACATAATCAAGGCAACAAACGAAATGGCCACATAAGTCATAAACTGTAATGGTCCGTAAACCCCAGCTTTGTCTAAACTGCCCATCCAAAAATAGGATTTTATTTGTGTTATCCAGCTTTTTACACTCAACACATCTTTAAACGAACGTCGTTCGATGCTATTTCGACTAAAGAAAAACAAGTAAAAACGCACTAAGGTAATGCTGGTTAACAAAAATCCAAAAATGATATGCGCAAAGCGGATCCAACCTTGCACCAAGACATCTGTGCTAGCCGGTGCCACTAAAAATGGCCAGGCGATATAAAATCCGCTGATCACTAATACTAAAATAGACAAGGCACGTAACCAGTGAAATATTCGAATCGCTGGAGTAAATATCAACTGCCGGTCGTGGGTTGCAATATGTTGCATACTTTTATCCCTCCTAATCCATTACCTCTGATTAAAACCCATTTGGATCAATTTTAAATTGACCTAGAGTCTGTTTCTTGTAATCCATCACGTGAACTGAACACGCCATGCAAGGATCAAAGGAATGAATGATGCGAATGACTTCTAAAGGCTTAGTTGGGTCTTCAAGTTTCAAACCAATCAAGGATGCTTCATAAGGGCCCATTTTTCCATTAGCATCCACAGGGCCAGCATTCCAGGTAGTGGGGACCACTGCTTGGTAGTTTTCAACTTTAGCATTTTTAATGCGGATCCAATGACTTAACATACCGCGAGGTGCTTCAATCATCGCAAAGCCCTCATAAACGCGGTCTGGATCAATTTCAGGCTTCACATAAGTTGATTCATCTGACTGCATATTGACCAGTAAGGCATCAAAGGTTTGTAAACTCGCTTGACCGACTAATACCGTTTGCAGCATACGTGCAGCTGTTCTACCTAAGGTGGTAAATAGCGCCTCAAGAGGTAAGCCGGTACGGGCTAACAAGCCGTTTACCGCATCGACAACAACCTGATTTCCGCGGGCATAGTTAACCAGTAAACACGCTAATGGACCCACTTCTAACGGCTCATCTTGATAGCGTGGTGATTTAACCCAAGAGTATTTACCGTCGCCATTAATGGTTGGCAATTTGCCGTACACAGTATCGCGCTCAATAAAGCCAGTGTAATCAGGAATTGTGGTGCCTACATATGGATGTTGCGGCCCATCAGCTTGATACCAAGCATGGGTGACGTCTTCCTTAATTAAGCTAGGGTCTATATCCGATACATTGGCTAAATCACCGTTTAAAATCACCCCTTGTTGGAATAAATACTCGCCATCAGAGGTAATAAAGTCTTCACCGCATAAGAAGCTGCTAACATTTACCCCGCCAAGTACACTGGGTTCAGAGCCAAATGCTTCTGCCGCCATCACAATATCGGCTTGATAAGCTCGCTCAATAAAATCTTGTACGATAGCGTGTTTTTGTTTCCATTCTTGTAAACGGGCAGGGCTTAACATGTCACGCACTGAGGTTACGCCGCCCACAACAATCGACTGTGGATGTGGCGATTTACCACCAAATATCGCTAACATTTCAGCGGCAACACGTTGCACTTCAAGGGCTTTTAAATAATGCGATAACGCAATGAGGTTTTGTTCAGGGCTAAAGCGATAAGTACTATTACCCCAATAAGCATTCGCAAATGGCCCGAGTTTTCCGGTTTCAACCAAGCCTTTTACGCGGGCTTGTACGGCTTTAAGTTCACCTTCACCAGCAGCAATAGGCGTATCAGAGTATTTCATCGCCACTTGTGCCGCCAGTGCCGGATCGGCGCTCAATGCCGATACCACATCCACCCAATCTAACCCGTGTAGATGATAAAAATGCACAATATGATCATGCATGTAGAGTGACGACTGCATTAAGCTGCGTAAGTATTTTGCATTAAGAGGGATCTTAACTCCGAGGGCATTTTCAACCGCCTCAGTACCGCAACGATAGTGCGAATAAGTACATACGCCACAAATACGTTGCACAATTAAGCCCACATCCATTGGAGTTCGGCCTTTTAAAATCACCTCAATGCCGCGCCATAAGGTCGACGAAGACCAAGCTTTAGTAATGACATTATTGTCATCCACTTCAACTTCGACACGTAAATGGCCTTCGATGCGGGTGATAGGGTCGATAACGACACGTTTACTCATGATTATTCCTCCAAAGGCTTAGCAAATACGCTTGCTACTGCATGGGCGCCAATACCGACAACGGTTGCGCCTAAAATGACTGCACCTATGGTGTCAGCTGTAGCATCAACACCGTGTAACAGTTGGCGTCCGAGTGGTTTTTCAAAATCGGCCATGTCATCCCAGAAATTAGGCTCAGAGCACCCCATACATCCGTGACCGGCTAACACAGGCCAACTTGTGTGATGATTAAAACGCTCCGTAGGGCAGTTGTTGTAGGTGTAAGGACCTTTACAACCGACTTTATAAAGGCAGTAACCAGCTTTTGCGCCTTCATCACCAAATTCTTCAACAAACTCGCCGGCATCAAAGCGACCACGACGTTCACAATTATCATGTACCCGTGCGCCATAGGCCCATTTAGGACGATTAAACATATCCAGGGCTGGCAACTTACCGAACATAATGAAATACATTATTGTGCCAACAATGTTCTTTTCACTCGGAGGGCAACCGCCTAAGTTAATCACCGGCTTATCGACCACTTCATAAACTCCTTTTGCCACTGTCGGATTTGGCGCTGCGGCTTGTACACCACCAAAGGCGGCACAGGTGCCAACAGAGACAATTGCCGCAGCATTTTCAGCCGCTTCTTTGACAATGTGCAGACCCGTATGGCCTTTACAGCCGACGGTTAAAAAGGTGCCATTGTTAGCCGTCGGCACAGCGCCTTCAACCGCAAGTAAATAGCGACCTTTGTAGGTTTCAAGGGCATTTTCTAAGTTTTCTTCAGCTTGCCAACCAGAGGCCGCCATCAGCGTCTCATGATATTCAAGTGAGATATGATCGAAAATTAACGTGTCAAGGTTGGGGGAGTCAGTGCGAATTAATGACTCTGAGCAACCAGTACATTCGGCTAGGTGCAACCAAATGAGAGGGACTCGGTCGGCTAATTCAGCTGCTTCAGCGACCAAGTTACTAAAGGGTAGGGGCAAGGCAAACATTGCAGAGACCGATGCGGTCCATTTAATGAAGTCTCGACGAGATATCCCAAGGTTAGCCATTTTTTCTTGTAATGAGACAGGCTGACGTTGGGCAAATTGGCGTAAATAATCAAGGCGATCTTGACCCTGTTTATAAAGGGCTGCATGTGTGTCCATGTTGATACCTTCTGCTTAAGTTAGCTCAGTTGCTAATAATGAGTTGCAATCTATCGGTATCAATTTTAGAACTCGGCTAAAAATCCTCTTTGATGTAAATCAACTTGTAAGAAATTTCCTTATCAAAAATAAGCTTGTAGCTTCTAATTTATGAGGTTGATCAAGTTAACAAAACTCTATTTGGACAAATTGTCTCAGATCATATTTTAGCTCAGGACGTGATCGCGCAGTGAACGGCAGTGATTCAGTTGAGATTGTATGGCGTGACCGATTCATTTTGCTTATAGATCAAAATGAATCAGTGAAAATGAAAAACGTTTTGCGGCCATTATCAGCTAGATGTGGGATAACGGGTGAAGCTTGATGCTTATTTTGAATAGCAATAAGCTGATATAAAATAACTGACTACTGCCAGAGTATACTGCCAGAGTATGATGTATTTAAGATTACCCATCAGTTTAGGCAAGCACTGCTAATCGACTTATGTTCGCCGCGCTAGACTTGAGTTAGCCCTGTGCTTTGAGCAAAATCAAGCAAGGCTATTGGCATAAGCTAACAGTATTATCGACGTCATCGAATGCGAGATCTAAATCAACCAGACTCTCACAGGCGGCATCAAGATGCCCGTGTAGATATTGATGCTTTATCCCATCAGCAATAAAATGAATCTTACTATGATGGTGTTCAAATAGTTGAATATATTGCGATTCAAATAACTGCCCTTGCTTTTCTCGACGGATCCAGTTGCCGCATTGACATGTCTGCTCATCAAGAATGGGCCAAGGAATTCCTTCATCTGCAGAGGATAAAATCTTTTTGGCAAATTTCTCTCTCCACTGTGCAGTGATCAGTTTAAATATATCTAGGCTAGTTTGTTTGTTACTGTGATTTTGATTACCACCAATACGCCAACTTTTATTTGGAATATAGTTGCTTAGCCATGGTAAAAAATCTTTTGCAGGCATAGGTTTGGCTATTCCATAGCCTTGAGCTTGATCACAGCCCATGAGTAACAGCAGTAGACCATGATTGGTTGTTTCAACGCCTTCGGCAATAACATTGCGGTCAAATGATTTCGTTAATGCAATGACTCCCTCAATGATGGAGTAGTCACTTGGGTCATCGAGTATGTCTCGCACAAAACTCTGATCTATCTTAATCGTATTCACCGGTAAACTTCTTAAATGAGTTAACGATGAATACCCAGTACCAAAATCATCCAGTGCAAAGCTCACCCCCAGCCGGTTTTGGCATTCCTCAATAATATGATTAATGGTATTGATGTCGCCAAAAGCAGAACTTTCTAATATCTCTAGTTGCAAATATTGAGCATTATTATTGGGATACTGGCTTAAACTATCTTCAAGATGAGCAACAAACGTTGGCGTACGCAGATGATTTGACGAAATATTAACGCTAATTTCAAGTTTAATACCTTGTTTTTGCCAATCATCAAGTTGTTGTAAAGCCTGATTGATAACCCACTCGCCGATGTCGATTTCTAATACGGTACCATCGATAAATGGTAAGAAATCTCCCGGTGAAGTGAGCCCTTTCTGTGGGTGGTTCCAACGTATTAAAGCCTCTACGCCAAATACATGTCCACTGACCATATTCACTTTCGGCTGATAGTAGAGCTGAAATTCATGGTTAGCAAATGCCTGTTGAATTTCTTGGAGGTGATGATTTTTTTGGATAATAAGCTGGTCAGAATCGGCACTGTATAATCGAGAACGATTTTTACCGGTTAATTTCGATTGGTACATAGCGTGATCAGCGTGACGCAATAACGTATCTATATCACCATTATCAGCAGGATATAAGGTCAGCCCACTAGAAACGGTAATACGATGTTGTATATCATCAATGATATAAGGTTCTGCTAACGCTTTATGGATTCGGTCTATGGTTACTTCATATTGTGAAGCAGACTTAATATCATTGAGTAATATGGCAAATTCATCGCCGCCTTGCCGCGATACGGTATCTTCTTCTCTAATACAGGCACTAATGCGGTTTGCGACTTCAATTAATAAGCGATCTCCAACATCATGACCATAGTTATCATTTACGGGTTTAAAATCATCTAAATCTAAGAAACACACGGCAAGTTGATGTCCTGTGCGCATACTATGAGCAATGGATTGTTGAAAACGATCTACAAATAACGCGCGATTAGGCAGTTTCGTCAGAACATCATAATGAGCCATTAAATTCAGTTGGTCTTGTTGTAGCTTACTGTTGGTGATGTCAGAAAACATCCCAACATAGTGAGTCACTTCATTTTGGCTATTGGTTAATGATGAAATAGTGAGTAATTCTGCATAGAGTTGCCCTTGCTTTGTCCTGTTCCATACTTCTCCTTGCCAGTATCCATTTTCTGAAACTGTGTGCCACATCAGTGCATAAAATTGCGGACTTTGTTTACCCGAACTCAATATGTTTGGTGTATTACCAATAATATCTCCTCGGCTATAACCGGTTATTTGGGTGAATGCTGGGTTGATATCAAGTATCTGTTGTTTGGCGTCGGTAATCATGATGCCTTCATGGGTATCACTAAACACTCTTGAGAATAATTGCAGTCTTTCTTGCGCTTTTTCTCGCTCCGCAAGTAACCTTGATTGTTTGATGGCACTGAAACTTGACGCAGAAATGATATCGGTGAGTTTGGTATAAAATCGCATTCCATGGGCGACCTCATCACGGGTAAAGCGCGGCACTTTATCGAGAGCGGCAAGGTACGTCTGTTCATCAAAGCCATATTGGTGTGCTTGTTGGCGAAATATCTCAACATCAGGGATTTTATCCTGATAAAAGAACTGACCAATGAACACATTGCCGAGATGCTTGCCACCAATAACAATAGGGGCAACCATTTCGTACATATTGTTTTTGCAGTTGTATTCCTTAAATGTATTGTGCTCAACATTGTGTGTGAGCACTGCATCGCTCTCTATACAATTTTTTCGTGTTTGAGGATGGCAGCGATGAAATTGGGTACAGATATCTTGCCAACCTACGCTGACAAGAATATTTCCTTCGATATCAAGTACTGCACCTAACATGCCGGTTAAATCATAAAAATCATCCATCAGAGATTGCAGCGCCTCTGCATCAATGATATCCGATAGCGATAAGGCACCAATGTCTGCATCGGGCTCTAATATTGCTTTGAGCTTGTTTTGGATGGTTGCTTCACTTTTGCGTAAGGTATCTTCAGCTTTTTTGCGCTCAGTTATATCTTGGATAAAACCAGCTATCTTTTGCACTTCACCTGCGCTATTTGTGATCAATTGTCCTCGACATTCTATCCAGCGCTCTTCACCATCTTTGGGCCTAATGATCCGATATTCAACATGGTGTTCTCGGCCAGTCAAGAAGCATTCTTTAACTGATGCCATAAAAGTGTCAATGTCACTTTTATTCATCACGTTACAAAGGGTTTGCGGATCTGCTTTGGCGTTTTCAACCAGTCCAAATAACGCACACATTTGATCAGACCAAACGGCGGTTTTCTGGTCGGGCAGTAATTCCCAATAGCCAATTTTGGCATAAACTTGCGCTTCTTTTAACCTGGCCTCACTTTGCTTAAGTTGTTCCAATGATTTCTTATAGTTAGTGACATCTCTGGCTACACCTAAAATACCCACTAAGTGACCATGATTGTCTTTCATCGGTGTTTTTATGGTTTCGACCTGTTCAACGTGACCGTCATTGGCAAATGTCAGCGATTCTTCATTGACGGTGGATTCACCGGCGTGGAGTGCTTTGGCATCATTGTGGCGAAAAAAAGTAGCAAGCTCATGGCTGAAAAAATCAAAGTCGGTCTTACCGATGATTTCATGTTCCTTGGCGCCATACATTTCTTCAAATTTGGTGTTACAGGCTAAATAACTTCCTTGGGTATCTTTCAACCAAATCATATCAGGAACAGTGTTTAATAAAGCTTTTATCATTGCCTGACTCGATTCAAGCTCAGAAAATAATGTCCGCTCTTCGGTAATGTCTCTGAACACAAGCACCACACCACTGATATCACCAGCAGGATTGCGCATTGGCGCAGCTGAGTCGGCAATGTGATATTCAGATCCATCTTTAGCGATAAGCTTAGTGTGATTATCCAGGCCGACGATTGAGCCAGTATCAAGGACTCTTTTTACCGGGTTATTGACCGATTCAAGTGTGTAAGCATCAACAATATTAAACACTTTTGTAAGCGGTTGTCCTAATGCCTGAAGAGATGTCCAGCCGGTAAGTTGAATTGCTACAGGGTTTATATAGGTCACCGTGCCATGGGTATCGGTAACTATTACTGCATCACCGATAGAGCTTAAGGTAATCCGCAGTCTTTCTTCTTGTTTAAATAACGTCAGCAGGTGTTTGTTTATTCTTGTGTTGTAACGCAACAACAAACTCACAATAACAATCCCTACCATCAAGATAAGAGCCGCAAGCAATAGTTGCATGAGTTTAAAGGTGTGTAGATCGTCATTGATAACTTGTTGCAGGGCGGTTTCCACATGATCAACCGCAAGGTTAAACGCGATAAAAGCTTGGTCAAATTGTTGGTCAATATCAGAACCAATAGCGGATGTGGATTGTGCATCCCAACGTTGTTGGGCCATGTGGCGAAATTTTTGCAGGTCGACTATGGTTTGGTCAATTTGCTGGCGTAAATCAGGATTATCAAGAGGCATGATGACGGTGTCGCCATTCTTACCGCCCTCAAGCATGACATGTGCATACCATAGTGATTTATCAAAATGAGCCCATACAGTGTCAATATCGATGCTGCTATCACCACTAATTGCCTCTTCAAACCACAAGTGTCCTGTTGTCGCCTCAAGCTTAATTTTGATAGCGGCATCGATCAGCGGAGAGTAACGAAACGCAATATCACGACCGGAGTTGAAGGAGTAATAAACGATTGCCATGATGAGCAAAGTTAGGGGAACAGAGAAAAGTAGTATTCTACGAGAGCCAGC
>NZ_JACJER010000270.1:0-1586 GCF_014164185.1 Shewanella sp. SG44-6
CTGTGATCTAATAGATATTATTCACCTACAGTAAATTGTTATGGCCAACTACAAGCCTGACTTATCCTGCCAAAGTAAATTCATTCCCATCAATTTTTCAGAGCAAATTTTGCCTGGCACATTCGAGTATGCCCTTTGTTATATTATCGAAAACAAACTCGATTTATCGGGGTTTGATGCCTGGTATCACAATGATAAAACGGGGGCGGCAGCGTATTCACCAGCAGTGATGCTCAAAATTATTTTACTCGGGTATGCGCATGGTTTAATTAGCAGTCGACGCATTGCTAAGGCGTGTGAAAACAATATTTTGTTCATGAGCGTGTCGGGTGATGTACAGCCACATTACACATCGATAGCGGGTTTTGTGGCTAAAATGCATGAACAAATAGAACCCTTATTTACTCAAGTGCTGCTGATTTGTGATGAAGAAGGGCTCATTGGCCGCAACATGTTTGCCATCGATGGTTGTAAGTTACAGTCAAATGCGAGCAAAGAATGGAGTGGTACATTTGATGAACTTGGCCGTAAAAAAGCAAAACTAGAACGGGCAAGCAAACGCATTATTGAGCGTCATCAAGCCCAAGATGGGTTGAGTGAAGAACTCGTCACACAAGACTTAAACCAAAAAAGAAAGTTAGATAAAAGTGCGGATAAAATCACGGCATTCCTCGCATCACACCAAGAAAAAATAGGCAGCCAAGGTAAGCCTGTGAAAAGCAATATCACCGACCCTGACAGTGCAAAGATGACCACATCCAAGGGCACCATTCAAGGCTACAATGGTATTGCGATAAACGATGATAAACATCAAATTATCTTACAAGCACAAACGTGGGGTTCGGTCGGTGAGCAGCAAACACTCCAGCCAGCAGTCACGCAATTAAAACAACAACTCGATAAGCTCAATCCTGTTAACCCCTCAAGCGAGCACACCATAAAATTCACCGCAGACAGTGGCTTTAACAGTGAAGCTAATCTGGCATTTATGGCACAAAGTGGCTTTGATACCTACATCGCAGACAATCAATTTAGAAAACGAAACCCGTTGTTTCAAGAAAGTGAAACTTACGAAACCGAGCAAGAAAAACGCAGATTAAAACGACGTAATGGCAAGCCTCGATTGTTTACTTCAGATGATTTTCATTATGACGAAGCAACGCAAACTTGCCGATGTCCCGCAGGCAATGAAATGTGGCGAAGCGGTATTAATGTCAAAAGTTATCACCAAGAATACACTCGATTTTGCGGTTATTTAAAAGATTGTAAAACTTGTCCGTTGCAACAGCAATGCATGCGAAAACCGCCGATAAAAACGGGTCGGCAAGTGCAGTTTAAAAATGATGCCTCACGGAAAAAACTGAGTTACACCGACAAAATGAAAGTGAAAATAGACAGCCCAATGGGGCGGCGGCAATATAGCAAACGACTGGGCTGTATCGAACCGGTATTTGGCAATATTACGGTCAACAAAGGGATGAATAAATTGACCTTACGTGGCCAAGCCAAAGTGAATGCCCAGTGGCAACTGTACTGTCTTGTTCATAACATAGAAAAGTTGCAACAAGCGATGCACTAAGAAGGGG
>NZ_JACJER010000271.1:0-1566 GCF_014164185.1 Shewanella sp. SG44-6
GTTGCAACGAAAGCGTAGAAGGCAGTTTTCATTATTTAAAGCAAATGAATTTCAAGAGTTGTATGAGAAAGCTAGTAAGGAAAATTCTTTATTTGATGCTGAATCGGAAGACTCATTTTCATCAATTATTCAAAATCCTGATCTTATAGATAAGCTTTCGCCAGAAAAACTTGATTTATTTTGGTGGTTTCTGAATACCTTATTCTTTCCATTTCTCATATCTTGTATTGCAACAACCTTCATGGAAAATAGAGAATTAATAGCGTCTTATTTTGTAAATGTGTATGAAACTGAAGAGATTAAAGATATAGCCAGTAAGGTTATTTTAGATATTAAAGTGGGTGATTGGGCTATCGTTACAGCAAAAAATCTTAACTTTCGAGAAGGACCTACTTTAACAGCTCCAATCATTCGACAACTTGAAATAGGAGAAACTATTGAAGTTATTGATGATATGGGGAATGACTGGTTGTATGTGAGATCTATGAAAGATGACGTATTATATTCTGGTTGGGTTTTCAGGCGTTATGTTGTATTTATTAAAGTGGCTAGAATTTAGTGGGTGCAGAGTCTGAGGGAAATCCACCAATTTAATAAGATGCTTGCGGTTTCCAAACTAAATTCTGCAGCATCTTAATAGCTGACTGCCAATGTGATTTTAGCTATTTCAAGCTCCAATATTTGTAAGCTCTTAAGCCAATAAATTGGTTTGGGAGCATGTTAAAATGCTTTATTGAGTTAACTTGATATTGCCTGTGCTTATCAGCTAATTTTACTGCCAAACCAAGCAGGTAAAGTATAAATTGTGATAAGCAAGCTATGAGCAGGAGTATGTCTAAATTGATTTTAGTGTTACTTAGAAATAGCTTAAGAATTAAATTCTAAATATTCTTTATACTTTTGATCTAAGTTGCATGAAAGCTGTTCGCAAATATCTCCGCTCAACTTTTTCCCATCATACTGAGTATACATAATATCGTCTTTACAAACTTTAGATGATATATTAATTAATCCGTTAGCATCAAAACCGATTAATTTATCATCATACAACTTGTGAATATCTTTTCTTAATAATAAACCATTTTCATAGCTGTAATTAACTCGAATAGAATGAGGTATGACGTGACAAGCATCTAATATTGAAGCAGTTGTTGCTCCGGTAACCATACATTTTTTTCTACTTAATAGTAGGAGGCTTTTGAATTTTGACTGTCCCTGCCTAGACTGTTGCTGAACCCAGCGCTTTTTATCTTCTGAAAGATTATTTATTTCTTTATTATGTTCACAATAAACAGATAACACTGTCAACATATTATCAATAGCTTTGGCAATTGACTTATCACTCGCCCCCCTAGATGTTGAATAAACCCTTTCGGCAATCCTTATTTTCATTTGAGAATTACGACTTGCCAAGCTATACGCTGAATCGTTAAGTAGTTGGTTATAAGTATCGGCCAATGAGATAGCATTCTCAGATAATGCTGCCAATGCATCTTTTTTACTGCTTAGTTCTTTCTCAAGAGTTCTTTCTCCTTGGGTTAGAGTAATAGTCAAAAAGGGGTTAGA
>NZ_JACJER010000272.1:0-1541 GCF_014164185.1 Shewanella sp. SG44-6
ATAAATCGAGAAATCGACAAAATCTGATACAAAAGGTCTTCTGGTGTCGATTGGGGTATCTAAACCCGTTTGCAGTACATTTAAACCTTCTAAAATCAAAATGTCAGGTTGGCGAATAGCTTGATGTTCATCGTGACATCTATCATAAGTGACATGAGAATAAAGTGGTGCCAATATCTCTTTATTTCCAGCTTTAACAGCCGATATAAATTCGACTAACATTTTCATGTCATAACTTTCAGGAAAACCTTTACGCTGCAGTAGTCCTTTACGCTTTAAATCTGCTAATGGATATAAAAAACCATCAGTAGTGACTAAATCAACTTTAGGATGCTCGGGCCAACGCTGTAATAACGTCTGTAAGATGCGTGCTGTGGTACTCTTACCGACAGCTACGCTTCCTGCGATACTAATAATGTAAGGACCTGGAGAAGCTTTCTGTTCAAGAAACTTATCAAGAACGAGTCCACGCTGTTGTTTAGAGCCGACAAATAAATTCAGTAAACGGCTGAGAGGAAGGTAAATGTCAGTGACTTCATCTAAAGACAGCTTTTCATTCATACCACGCAGGTTTTCTAATTCAGCCTGACTCAATGTGAGTGGCACTGATTTGCGTAATTCAGCCCAATGCTCGCGCTGAAAAGCAAAGTAGAGTGCATCTTGTATTGAGTTAATTGGGTTCATAACCATTCCTCTAGGTTGGTCAGGCACATTACACTATCGTATAAATGGCGACAATAGTTTGGTTCTCATTTGTCTGCATCACTAATTACATTTGCCTACTAATCACTCTTTTTGTGCTAAACAAGTGCAAAAAAACGTCATTTGAAACTTTTTTTAGTTTTTTTATCATTTTACTCTTGCACTCTGGGGCACATTTACCTAATATCCGAACCCGAAATGATACGCCGGCATAGCTCAGTTGGTAGAGCAACTGACTTGTAATCAGTAGGTCCCGAGTTCGACTCTTGGTGCCGGCACCATTTTTCTGGAGGGGTTCCCGAGTGGCCAAAGGGATCAGACTGTAAATCTGACGGCTCAGCCTTCGAAGGTTCGAATCCTTCTCCCTCCACCATTTTCTAGGTAGTTAGGTAGCCTAAACAGGTTGCGCGGATGTCGTATAATGGTATTACTCCAGCCTTCCAAGCTGATAACGCGGGTTCGATTCCCGCCATCCGCTCCAAATTTGTTCGCTGATACGGCTCAGTTGGTAGAGCGCACCTTTAATGAGGGTGAGTCGGCAGTGCGAATCTGCCTATCAACACCAGCTTGTCATGAATAAACTTCCTAACCCTAAATAATCGATTCGATGTCATTTAATGCATCGGATTTTTACTATATGTGTTTTCATCACCAAGATAATTGGACTGAGGCAATACCATGGCAAAAGCTAAATTTGAACGTAACAAGCCCCATGTAAACGTGGGCACCATCGGTCACGTTGACCATGGTAAAACAACTTTAACAGCAGCAATCTCTGCCGTTTTGTCTAAAACTTATGGTGGTGAAGTTAAAAACTTCGCTCAAATCGATAACGCTCC
>NZ_JACJER010000273.1:0-1468 GCF_014164185.1 Shewanella sp. SG44-6
TATATATTTTGGTGGTGATGTTGTTAGTTGTTACTATCCTGAAATTGAAAGATTTGATGGTTTTGTAAATTTTTACCGGAATCGAGAAGAATTGATCGATTTATTTGTTAATATAGAAAATCTCTCAACTAATAGAATAAATAAAAAGTTAAGAGCAGAGTTTTTACTTGAAAATACATGGTCAAAAAGATGTGATCGGGTAAATGCCGCCATAGGAAGAGTTGCATTATAATGCAAGCACTTCTACTTATTTATTCTTTTTTACCAGGCTTTTCCAAGCTGTTTGGCAGTCAATTGTTTTTTGTTTTGAACGTGCCTATAATTTTTATTTTATTTCGTAAAGTTCAGTTTTCAAGTAAAGAAATTATTTTATGTTGTATTGTTATAACCTATATAGTATTACAAAGTTTCCAGTCATTCCTTTTTAATCAAAATTTTAATGTTAGCTCATATTTTGAGTCTTTGTATGTTTGGATTTTACCTTTTTTGGCTTTTTTTCTATCTAAGAAATACTCATACTTATTAATATTGAAAGCTATCGCTAATGTTTCATTTATACATGCTGTTTTTGGTTTATTAACATATGGCTTTATTAGTTATCCAACTTATATTCAAGATCTTATTGATACACTTCAAGATGGTGCCGCTTATTTCAGGATGTCTTCAGTTGCTGGTTCATTGATATTTTCAGGTATTGTTTCAATTGGATTTAATATTGTTTTATACTTAAACATAAAAAAGGAATTAAATGGTATAAAATTCTACCTCATGGCTTTTATTCTTGCAGTCGCTACATTCTTCTCTCTGCAAAGAAGCTCTTGGTTAGCTATACTTATTGGGGTAACTATATTTTGTATTTATGACAAGAGAAAATTTGCATTATCATTAATGATGATAATTCCATTGTTATTAATTTTAGTTGTTTTTGTTACTAATAACACATTTTATATGAATAGATTCATGTCACTTTTTTCAAGTGATTTCAATCCAGTAGACGAACGGTTTATGATTTGGGCTAGTGGCTATAACTACCTATCTGAAAATCCCTTTGGATACGGTATCGGTCAGTTAGGGCAATTTGCTTATAAAAATAATTCTGATTTAAATTATTTTATTACAGATGGCGATTATGTTAAGTGGGCTTCAGAAGGTGGTATTTTTTTCATATTGTTTTTTATTTCAACTGTTATTTATTGCTTTGTTAAAACTTCAAGAGTATTTAATAAGAAATTATCCAAGTCCAGTGCTTCTCATATAGCTATTTCTTTGGGTTTTTTAGTCCAAATGATAGGTTCTAATATATAGAACGGATTAGAGTCAATAACTTTTCACAATTTGGGTTGTACGTTACGATTACAGCTGATATTGTTGTTTGCATGATGAAACCTTTCTTTATAAATATATGTTCCTAATACCAACCAAATGATAAAGTTTACATAATAAAATTCTGATATATTAGAACCTATCA
>NZ_JACJER010000274.1:0-1421 GCF_014164185.1 Shewanella sp. SG44-6
CGAAAACCGGGTGGATATGATCCTATCGTACCATTTCATATTGTTGCAGGAGGGTTCCAAGCGGCAAGAGAAAATAGAGATGATTTCATTAATTATTTTGTAGATAATCCTGATCTTGGTAGGTATGAGTTATATGGCACAGCCCCTAACGGAGATAAAGTATTAGTTCAAACCGTATCTGGAGGTTTATCTGTAGTTAGTGACCCAGAGCAAGCCATTAAATTAACTATGGATCCTGCTGAGGAAATTCAACAGCTTACGAACACCATCATTAACGATAAAGAAATTGAAAGAGTTACTTCTAGCTTACCGGATGGGGAATTTAAGCTTAATGCAATCAATACTCTGAAAAGTCATAAAGGTATGACATGGAAAAAGGCGATAACTAAACACGGTGAGATTAACTAATTATGGATAAAAATAAATTTTCACAAGAGCAAATAGATAAAAATAAACTTTTTAAGGAACACCTCAAAAAGCGTGCATTTGAGAAAGAGGCAAAACTTCAGCGAAACAAAGCTGAGGCCCCTTTAATTGGTAAGGAATTTTTTGACTTAAGCGAGCTTAAGAAATACTGGAGCTACCGCTATGAAAAAGCGTCTTCACCAGAAGAGATAAAAGATGCGATTAATGAAATTGAAAGAGATTATTATTTGGCAGGTAAGCAGTTTTTGACAATGAGAGCATACGGGGAATACTTGATGGAAATGGAATTATATCGCTAAATTGTGAAAAGAATGATTTGTCGTAAAATGAAAAAGTTCAGTCATTGAAAGTGATTTACTAGAAATTAAAAAAAAGAAAATAAAGTGGTAAGGATTCTCTATTATGTTAACTAAAGGAAATAGTTATGAAAAAATGTCCAGCAATAGTAGGCCTAAGTTTTGATGAGGAAAGTAAGCAGGGAATTGCAGAGATTAATGAGATATATGATCTCACAAAAATAGGTCGGCTTGCTCTGTTAATTGGTCAGTTTTATTCAATATTTGGAGGACTTGCAGTTAAAGGATCTTCTGGTTCTGGTGTAAGATTTCTGGATGATTCCTTGGCATTTCAAATTGCAGGTTCTGACGCGGCGCAAACTGAGTATGCAGTGAGTCAGGCCAATTGGGAATATTTTTTCGAGTCATTTGGTGCTTTTGATAAGATAGCCATGGAGTCTATAAGCAAAATTGCATTTAAGCAGGTTATGGCTCATAACGGAAGCCCAAAGGAATACTTGTTTTGGAGTTCAATAGTAAAAGGATGTAAGCCCAATGTTGAATAAATGTATCGTGATATTTTTTTTATTTATATCTTTTATGGCTAAAGCTGAAATTTCAGAAGATAGGAAATATGCAACACTTATGTTGCAGGTTAACTTAGCTAAATATGAGAATAAAAGTAGCCATTGCTTCAAGCAAGTAACGGATTTCATTTTA
>NZ_JACJER010000275.1:0-1416 GCF_014164185.1 Shewanella sp. SG44-6
ATAATGAGATGGACCCACCCTTCTAATCGGCTTCATAGTGAGCAATGATAAGTTTGTACACTTTATCAACAAAGGGCGGGTCCGAATATGAAGATTACAACAATTGGTTTAGATATATCAAAGACTATTTTCCACATGTTTGCCGTTAATCAAGCTGGAAAGTTAGTTAAAAAGAGAGTAATTAAGCGTGCCGACTTGCTCAGTGTCTTTGCCCAGTTAGAGCCAACGTTGATTGTGATAGAAGCCTGTGGCGGAGCTAATCATTGGGCTAGAGAATTTATTAAATTAGGGCATCAAGTTAAGCTCATTGCGCCTCAATATGTTGTGCCTTATCGTCGTAAAAACAAAAATGATTTTAATGATGCTGAAGCCATTGCTGAAGCAGCGCAACGACCAAATATGACATTTGTACCGATAAAAAGCGTCGAGCAAGAAGATATTCAAATGGTACTGCGCATGAGAAAGCGACATGTAAAAACGATGGTCGCAATCAACAATCAAGTTAGAGGCTTTCTTGCTGAATATGGTTTATGCGCTGCAAAGGGAAAAACCGCATTAGCGGCTCGGTTGCCTGAATTTATAGATGATGAAAGCAATGAGTTATCGACTTTTGCACGAGAAAGTTTTCGCGAACTTTATGCTGACTTTGTTGCAGCGCAAGAGAAAGTTGAGTTTTACACGAAGAAGATAAATGTTTATACAAGAAATAATCCTATCTGCAAGCGAGTAAAAAGTGTCATTGGTGTAGGCCCAATGACAGCAGCAGAACTATATGCGTCCATAGGTGACGGAAAAATGTTTCATAATGGTCGACATTTTGCTGCTTGGTGCGGATTAACACAAAGACAAAACTCAAGTGGTGGCAAAACCATGCTGTCTGGCATCACGAAAAAAGGGAATCCTCACTTGAGGTCGTCACTAATACATGGAGCACGGGCTGCCTTGCAATATGTTGACGGTAAAGATGATAAATTAAGCCGCTGGGCTTACGAATTAAAGTGTAGAAAGCATAGCAATGTAGCATGTGTGGCTCTGGCCAATAAGCTCGCCAGAATAGCCTGGTCGGTCATCGCAAATGAAGAAGATTACCGACTCGAATATGCTGCATAACAAAGTCATACGATTCAAAATCAACTGATTAATTTAAGTAGTAAGTAACACCGAGTAAAACAAACTCACCACAATTTGCGAAAGATTTTGAAATAATGATAAACAGTCAGACTGTACTACTTTAAAACTGAACTCGTCATTGGCTCTTTAGAAGCCGTCGGAATGATAAAGTTAAAGTAGTTAGCTAATTGCATTAGGGCTGCGGGTATATAAAACACCCGGTTCACAAGCCGGATATATGAAGGCAATGAATTTGTTTATCAACGCTTCGAAATCACTTGCAAAACGGGTGGGTCCATATATGAC
>NZ_JACJER010000276.1:0-1407 GCF_014164185.1 Shewanella sp. SG44-6
CCATGCCATAACGCACTATTTTGTTTCTGTAAAGCTAAGAGCTTCTGAATCAATGGCTTAAACTCATGCTCTTTCCATTTAATAGGATCTTTTTCGAAAAACTCAAGCCGCTTATTATTCCCAGCTTCAAGTCCATTATAAATTAATGGCATACCTTCACCGACAATAGACAATACAATAGCTGTCGCTACTTTTTCTTCACTACCATAACGTTCAAATACGGTACCTTCCCACGAATTAGCATCGTGATTTGAAACATACGTCATCCGGTAGCTATTTTTTGGGTAAGCTCCCTCATTCCATGAATAGTATACAAACAACCTATTTAGATCAGCGTGACCACTTAAAATATCATGAATAGCTTCCTGCCAAGACCATGCATAAGTAGCATCAAAAGCTTTAGCATGTAAATCCCGCATCTCCCATTCAGCTAACATAAAAACAGGCTTGATCGCGTCTAGCTCTGACCTAACGTTTTCCCAAAAATCTAGAGGAACAAAACCTGCTACATCACATCGATAACCATCAATGTTAGCTTCTTTGACCCAATACTTCATTGCATCAGTCATGTATTCACGCATTTCTGGTACGTTATAATCAAAGTCTATTATGTCTGACCAATCCCACCAAGGCGTAGGTTGAAAATTGCCTTGCGAATTTTTTGTATACCAATTTGGGTGCTTATGCCTTAATTCATTATCCCAGGCACTATGATTCGCGACCCAATCTAAAATAACGTACATACCTAATTCGTGAGCAGCATTAACAAAGCTTTTTAAGTCATCTAAAGTACCAAACTCAGGGTTAACACCGTAGTAATCTTTTACTGAATAAGGGCTACCCAGCGACCCTTTTCTGTTTTCTTCGCCAATCGGATGAATCGGCATTAACCAAAGAATATCGACGCCAAGTTCTTTTAATCGTGGTAGTTGATGCTCAGCGGCTGCAAATGTTCCTTCAGGCGTGAACTGTCGCGTATTAATTTGATAAAAACTTGCATTCTTACTCCACTGAGGATGCGTTAACTTCACATATTCTTGCGGAACATAATTTGAGGAAATATTCGTTGTCTTAGTTTTTTTACTTATATTAGTACAAGCACACAGCCCTAAAAGCAGTAATATGAGCGTAAGTTTTTTCATTTGTGGAACACCTTAAACGATTAAGTTCAAAGAATATACGATGTAGCGACATTATTTTAAACAGTCCATTAACATGAATACGAATGCAAACCTTTGCGCCTGTCTAGCATAATTACCTTTTGGCTGGCCAACCATTGCCATTGACACGCATATTTTTAGGTTAGCAAACCGGACTAAATTTGCCCCAGGCAAAAATGTCGATCAAGTTGAACTGAATATGCTTAAAGTGGTGCCGAATGAGTTTAAAGTGGATGTTCATCATTGG
>NZ_JACJER010000277.1:0-1405 GCF_014164185.1 Shewanella sp. SG44-6
CTATGGACATACCTATGCTTCGGTTTGCCCCCATTGTGAGTTACAGACAATAAGCAACACAGAACAGTAACAAGCCAGTTAACCTACTTTTGCTAATTATTAAGTCACTTATTACTTTAGATAAGACACCACTATCAATGCTCACTTTTCAATTTTTCATGCTCGTTTATTCAGCATCACTCTGGTAGAGTGCTTATTAATCAATAGCTTTGCTTTAGCGAAGCTTAAATAATAGGTTTGTTAAATTCGCAACGCACAAATACTAAGACGTTAGCCTTTAAGGGAATCTCGATGACTGAATCATGGCATAAAACTGAAACAGATTTAGACGCAGAGGAACATGCTTTAGATTTCTGGTCGCGCCATAGAGATGAGCTACAAACAGGTGAATTTTGGGCTGATCGTATAAAGAAACTGAGGGGCGAGCCTGAAAAACGTCTGGCACTAGCTATAGCAAACTTGCCATTGCCTGCATCCTTTAGAGAGGCCGCAATTGCCTCGAGAGCCCTGATTCGTGACAAGCGTAAACAAAAAATTAAATATGACGAAGAGTTAGCGCTTTTATATTGGCTGGCAGCAATCAATTCATTTTCAATACCCTATTCCGATGTATTGAAAGAGCCCGGTTACAATGTAGTTGAATCTGTCCCGGGGAAGAAATTGAAAGGACTTCCATTTTCATATCAATCCCTGGGTTATAAAAAATTGGAATTACTAAACAAGACTGATGTAAAGTGGCTTTCTGAGCTTTGGGGAGAGCCAGAAGAGCACATAACCCTACACGAAATGCATAATGATATTTGGCGCGAGTATGAAGGGAAACTTAAAGCTAAAAGAATGAATCGAGACCGAGAGTTCATGAAAAGTATCAATGAACTTGGATCTTCTCCAGCACAATTACCTAATCCTTTAAATGATTCAAAAGGCAGTAGTAAAGGTAAATGGCTTATTGCGGGAATAGTAATAGCCTTAATATTAGCGGCCGTATATGGAGGCTAGCAAGCGCATGCCCGAACTCCGTACATTTACTAATCACCCCACTTGCCTTTAGTTCCTTGGCTCCGACTCACTTCTGCCCAAAAGTGGGTTTGGGGCGGAACACGTTTTTGCCCCAAAGTTGGTTAGGCTATGACCTGCGGCCACCAACGTCGTGACGCTTCGCCCACACCAGACCAAGAGGAAATCAACGGCTATTCCCTCTTGGAGCTCCCAGCCGCCCCGCAACATTTTCGCGATTTACAAAACAACAGCTGCGAAAAGGTCGCCATGGGGATTGATCTAGCTTTTGACCGCACTTGACTTCTGCCTCAGCCTTATTCGAAAATGCTAACGCTTCCGATGGTACATCCTGTACCGCGAAAGCTAGCGGGCCATCCATGGCCAGCTCACGCATTCTTTTATAAAG
>NZ_JACJER010000278.1:0-1376 GCF_014164185.1 Shewanella sp. SG44-6
CATAATCGGTCTTAGATTTATTTCTGAGGCCGATTTTTTTATGTCTGAATTTTCTCTAGAGTTACAAGCGACTGCTGAATTTCATTTTCCTGAGTCAATCGACTCATTTCGCAAAAATATCCCTATCGAATGGGTATCGGAAGCCGTTAATCAAACAGGCCGTGCCGCCGTCAGAAAGAGAAGATTCCCTGCTGAACAAGCCGTTTGGTTGGTACTTGGGATTGGTTTGATGCGTAATCGTTCTATTAGCGATGTTTGCGATAAATTGGAATTGGCTTTTCCTGATTCAAAAGGCGATTTGCCCCCCTTAGCCACGAGCAGCATTGTTAAAGCTAGACAGCGCATTGGTTATGAACCATTGCGGTACTTATTTCACACCACCGCAACTCACTGGGAAGCTGAAGGACAGTCAGACTCAGTCTGCGGTCTTAAGCTTCTTAGCGTTGATGGCACTCAATTTAAAACGCCAGAAACTGAAGATAATAAAAAGTTAGGCTACGCCAGAGGTAAAGCAACATTCCCCTCGGTCCTTGCTGTGACGCTCATGTCAACACGAACGCACCTCATTTCTGATGCCGCCTTCGGCCCCATAACAAACAGTGAAATATCTTATGCTCAACAACTTGTAGGCTCAGCCCCAGATAATTCTTTGACTCTTTTTGACCGTGGTTTCATGTCTGCAGAGCTTTTTGAATCATGGCGTGGAGCAGGAGCGAATACTCACTGGCTCACACCAATAAAAAGCAAATTTAGGTACGAAGTTTTAGAAGAATACTCAGAGCACGATAAACTGATAAAAATGCCTGTGTCACCTGATGCAAAAAGAAAATATCCTCACCTTAGGGATAGTTGGCAAGCTCGTTTGGTGCTTATTCCTGAGCCTAAAGGAGAAATCAAAGGGTTTATTACCTCACTAGAATGCCCGATTACCTACCCATTGAAAGATATCATTAACGTTTATTGGGAACGATGGGAAATAGAGCAGAGTTATGGTGAACTCAAGCAAGGTCAACTGAATAATCAAGCCATTCTTAGAAGCCAAAAAGTCGAAGGTATTTATCAAGAACTATGGGGAATTTTAATTTCTTATAACCTAGTTCGATTAGAAATGAAAAGGATGGCAGAATCTCATGACGTAGAGCCATTAAGAATAAGCTTTATCAATGCGTTAAGACTCATTCAAGATGAGTTCCTATGGTGCTCTGGACGGACACCTGGAACGATCCCTAAAAAGCTGCAAAACCTTAGGGAGAATGGAAAGCGATTAATCCTACCAAAAAAAAGAAAGCGAAAACCATTTCCAAGACAAGTGCTATATAAAGCACCACGTTACCCCTATAAGAAAAGAGCCGCTCACTGTTAAGCGAGCGGCATTA
>NZ_JACJER010000279.1:0-1314 GCF_014164185.1 Shewanella sp. SG44-6
AACTCAGAAGTGAAACACAGTATCGCCGATGGTAGTGTGGGGTCTCCCCATGCGAGAGTAGGTCATTTCCAGGCGCCAAATAAAACAGCAAGGCCACTCTAACCGAGTGGCCTTTTTGTTTTGTGTCTTGAAACCTAAGCAATTAGTCAGTGTGGCCAGTATGCCCATGCGAGAGTGAGTTATTTCCAGGCACCTAATTGACTTGAAAGAGTCGTGAAACAGCCCGCTATTATGTAGCGGGCTTTTTTACGTCTGCAATTTGTGGCTGAAAGCCGTTCTTGGACCTAAACCATTGACCCGTGTGGATGATATGCCCATGCGAGAGTCGGTCATTTCCAGGCGCTAAATGCTACAGCAAGGCCACTCTACTCGAGTGGCCTTTTTGTTTTGTGCTTTAAACCTAAGCAATTAGTCAGTGTGGCCAGTATGCCCATGCGAAAGTGAGTTATTTCTAGGCGCTAAATACTACAGTAAGGCCACTCTACTCGAGTGGCTTTTTTGTTTTGTGCCTTAAACCTAAGCAATTAGTCAGTGTGGATGATATGCCCATGCGAGAGTATGTCATTTCTAGGCGACTTAATAACTTAAATGAGTGTGAGACAGATCGCCATTATATCGCTAATGTTTTTGCGTCTATTATTTGATATGTTAAAAAGCGCGAGATCAGCATTAGGTCGATATGTTCCTCATTAATTGATTCATGTATCAATAGAAACAATTACTGTTGTTGTTTATGCAGATGTAATACGACTTAATATGCTTTTGACTTGATATTTAATCGATAATACATAGATAATGTCACTCTAATTTGCTCATCTAAGTGCCTCAATGACGTCTCAATCTCATCCAGTAAAACAATGGCAACACCATCATCAATTCAGTCATCAGAACTCTGATGGTGAGCGGAATACCCTTTACGTACTTATTTTAACCATTATTACTATGTTAGCTGAGATTATTGCCGGCTCCATTTATGGTTCAATGGCATTATTGGCTGATGGTTGGCATATGGGTACTCATGCTGCAGCATTTATGATTACTTTATTTGCCTATCGATATTCCCGCAAAAATGCTGATAACCCCCAGTTTTCTTTTGGAACCGGTAAAGTTAGTGTTCTGGGGGGCTTCACCAGTGCCATCGCTTTAGGTATGGTTGCATTGATAATGTTAGTAGAATCATTAGTCAGAATTATCAATCCAGAACAAATCTATTTTAACCAAGCTATCTTTGTTGCTTTTATCGGTCTTACAGTCAATATTGTTAGTGTATTTTTATTGAAAGATCATCATAGTCATAGTCATAGTCATAGTCAT
>NZ_JACJER010000027.1:0-42659 GCF_014164185.1 Shewanella sp. SG44-6
TACTGCACGGGTTAATACCGCACCACCATTTATACGATCGGCTAAATGTCCCACTGAAATGGCATAAAATTCAGAACGATTCCAACGCATTATCACATTAAAGTTGTCATATCCTAAAAAAGCAGGCCCTGTGTGCCCTGCTGGCAAATATAACGCTGCTTGCATATCTGGTGTAGACAAAGGCTGACCATTAACTTGCTTAACATTAAGCTCACGCCACTTAACCAGTGGTAGAGGATGTTTACCGCCTAAGTAAGCAAAAGAATAATCGCTAGGAATCAACACTTCACGCCCCCATCGTTCATCTGCTTTCCAACCTAGATGCTGTAAAAAATTTGCCGCAGATGTCAGTGCATCATCAGTACTGTTCCATAAATCAGCAACACCATCGCCATCGCCATCTACCGCATACTTTCGATAATTGGTTGGCATAAATTGAGTATGCCCCATAGCTCCGGCCCATGAACCAACCATTTTACTGTCGGCAAAATTATACTGCTGCTTTAAGGTCAACGCTTGCAGTAACTCACCAGTAAAATAATCACTACGCCTTGGATCGCACGCTAATGTTGCTAATGAATCGAGCACAGGCATGCTGCCTTTATAACTCCCAAAATTAGTTTCTAGCCCCCAGAAAGCAACAATGTATTGCCCTGGTACGCCATACTCTTTTGTGAGCTTAGCTAATAATGATTTATGCTCAGCCAACATTTTTTTACCCTGCTCAACTCGCCACGCAGTGACACGTTTATCAAAGTAATCACCAAAGGTGGTGGTAAATTCAGGTTGCTGATTATCTAATTCAATCACTCTAGGGACATACTTTAAATTTGCCACTGTAGTGTCGATAATCTGTTGTGAAATCCCTGCGGCTTTAGCTTTTTGCTGTAACGTAACGACACAAGTGGCAAAATCAGCTTGCTCTTGAGCAGGAGCAACATCTGCAACAGGATCGGGTGATGCCGATACCGCACAAGCACTTAATAAGGTACTAGATAAAAACATTGAAGCAATAAACACAGATAAACGTCTTTTATGGGCCATGAACAACACTTAATTTACGCAAAATGAATATTGAATATCGTGACGCATCAGCCTTAAGGAAACAAGAGCTGTTAACATTAAACCCTGTTTATTTATGCTAAACCGAAGTGAAAAATGAAAAATCTGCTAACAAGTGCGCAATCATGGTAAACCGACTCAAAACCACAGCAGCATGTAAAATAGCCCCATGGTTTATCCATTATGAATACCTCATAAAACCAAGCAATCATCGCATTTAAACGTTAGTTTAATAAGAGCCATGCCATAAAGACTGGCAGCAACCACAACGAGCCACTAGCTATTATCACCAAAACACTTTTGATGTGTCTATTATCTATGCTGCTCTCATTTACCGCAGAGTCACAAGATAATGAGTCAATTTAGCCTTTAAACACTGCTTAAGTCTCCAGCTAAATATAATTGTCATTAATTAAGCCTTTTCCTTATTCAATGAGTCCGTATAATGACATTAATTCTAACTCATTTGAGCGATTAATCATGACAGAACAAACTGCAGCATTATCAAGCTTTATCGAAAGCGTAAAACAACATCAAGTCTTATGGGGCTTACAAGATGAAACTGGTGAGGGTTGGGTAGTATGTGACTCATCAGAATTTGAAGAAACAGATGTTATGCCACTTTGGTCAAGCGAAGCTGCAGCAAAAAGTCACTGCACTGATGAATGGGCTGACTATAATCCGGTTACTATTACGCTAACGGAGTTCTTAGAATACTGGGTGAGTGATTTAAATGACGATGGCGTTCTAATCGGTGTTAATTGGGAAGCAGAACAAGAGTGCTTAGAAATTGATCCTATCGTACTCGCTAAAGAATTAGTCGATTTTGAAAAAGAATAATCGTCACTAATTTAAGCTGAATAGGGAATAAAAAGCGCACTTTAAACAGCGTCTTTACCTTTTGTTAAGGTTATTCTTTACACTAGGTTCGACTTTGTCGGTCATTCAAAGAGCGCCATACGCAGCGATAACTCACAAGCCACAGCTTGGTGTTATCGCTGCGTATGATAATCCTAAGCTCAGATTAATTTACGCTTAGCCACTAAGTTCAGCCATCATTTCACTGCTCATTAATAGTATTGCATCCATGCCTACACAGATTGATATTCCTTTTGATAAACGTCATACATGTTGGTTTTGTAACGAGCCAAGTAATCAATTGTTTGATTATTATAGAATGACTCACACACCCCACCCCTCTTTAACGATTCCGGCGTGTAAAGAATGCCATATGCTAGCCAAGAAAAATCTGCTGACCTCTATTTGGGATTGTCGAGATGCAGTAAAAGACAATTTAATGCATTTATACCGTAAAGACTTGGCCATTGGAATTAACTGGACTGAAGAAGAACTCGAACAATCAGAATTTGACTGTATGATTTTTGGAGGCTTTAAAAAAAGTGCTTGGATGATGTACCAAATTGCACAAAGTCGAATGAATGCAAGAGGTTGGCCATTAAGTCTGGAAGGTATATTACTCGATGGCGAGATTGCTGGCGATGTGAGTCAATATCAAACAGGTTTTGAATTTGACGGCATTGTGTTTACGTCACTCACTAAAGCCATTAGCCACTACAGCCAAACATTGTCTTTAGACAGTATTTTTTTACAGCAGCTCATTACGCTATTGGGTAAAGCCCAATTTGGCCATGCGGTCAAAATAGCTCGGCTCAATATTGGTATTACCCCTGGAAACCAGCGTCGAATTCTTGATGAGTTGATCGAAGATATGGACCAAGGTGCGGCTCAATAACTCAATCCACTCTGGATACGTGCCTCTGGTTAACGATTTATGCTATTGCCTATGAAAGAATAGCACGTAAACGATCTTGAACAACACTCACTAACAAGTCGGGTTGAAATTTAGAAATAAACTCATTGCAGCCGACTTTTTTCACCATAGCTTGGTTAAAACTGCCGCTTAAAGAAGTATTGAGTGTAATAAATAATGCCGCCATTCGGGGATCATTACGGACTTCATGAGTCAACTTATAACCATCCATCTCAGGCATTTCTGCATCGGTTATCATCATAAGCAATTCTTCGGCAACGTTTTGACCTTTATCGGCCCACGATTGTAATAACCGTAACGCTTGTAGCCCGTCTGATGCCTCAAGGATCTCAATGCCTAACTTACTTAATGTGTCCCTCACTTGCTTGCGAGCTGTGGAGGAGTCATCGACGACTAATATCTTACGCCCTGGCATATGAGAAGTCAGAGATTCATCAAGCACACCATCTGACAACTTAACATCATAGCTAATGATCTCAGCTAAGACTTTCTCTACGTCAATAATGGATACTAATCGTGATTGACCTTGGTCTTCTATTTTAGTTATCGCGGTTAAGTAATTATGCCCTCCAGAGGTTTTAGGCGGAGGCATAATATCACTCCAGGTCATGTTAACAATATTCTCAACTTTACCGACTAAAAAACCCTGCACACTGCGGTTATATTCAGTAATAATCAAGTTACTGTCTTCAGTCACCGGCATAGGTGAAAAACCAATTGCTTCACGCAAATTGATCACAGGGATCGACACCCCTCTAATATTAGCGACACCATAGACGTTGTGGTTACTGCCAGGCAAGTTACTTAGCGGAGGTAACTTAACCACCTCTTTAACTTTAAATACATTAATGGCAAATAACTGGGTCGAGTTAATGCGAAACAGCAATAGTTCTAAACGATTTTCGCCAACTAGCTTAGTCCTTTGATCAACCGTATCGAGCACTTTTCTCATGGACGAGTCCCACCTACAAACAACGTAAAAATGTATTATTAACGCTAATTATACTTAAAAAAGATTTATTAACAGTGTTAAAACAAGATTTATCCCCCAAAAAAAGAAAAAACCTTTAAACAAGATCAAAAAGCGTCCTTAATTCGTATCATATTTTATTAGAGAAGCAAGCTGTTGCATCTCGCAAACTTTCAGCAAAGGTTATACATGATAAATATCACCCAACCTCTGAGGCACTTAAGCATATGGCTCTCAATAATGAGTTTATCTGCTTGTACCTTAATCGATAAACCGGTCACTGTTGTAAAACCGTTTGAACTAAATCTGTACTTAGGAACTTGGTATGAAATCGCCCGCCTCGATCACTCATTTGAGCGAAATATGTCCCATGTGACCGCACAATATACACTTCAAGGAAGCAAGGTTGTGGTGACTAACCGTGGATTTAAACAAGATGAACAGCAATGGGATGAAGCTAATGGTAAAGCTTATTTTATTGATGGAAGTGACCAAGGCTTACTTAAAGTGTCATTTTTTGGTCCTTTTTATGGCGCATACCAAATACATGACGTAATCCAAGCTCCTAATGGTCAATATACCGATGCTCTAGTCATTGGCCCTAACGCGCAATATGCATGGATCCTCTCAAGAACAGCTGTGATTAACTCCAACACCAAACAAGGTTTTATAAACAAACTCTCAGCATTGGGGATTAACACCAACAATCTAATTTGGGTGGATCAAGGCGCATTAAAAGATGATCGTTAAGCTCTTTTTACACGTACATTAAGTAAGTTTATTTGTTATATCTGATACAGGTGCCGTTATGAATATCCCATTATTTCCACTACCCGTTTGCTTATTGCCTCAGGGATATACCCAATTACGCATTTTTGAACCCAGATACAAACGCTTAGTATCTGAATCACTAAAGAGTGGTATTGGGTTTGGCTTATGTATGCTGGCTGATGATAAAAAAACCATTCTACCTATTGGTACGTTAACCCAAATTATTGACTTTGAGACGCTTGACGATGGCTTATTAGGTATCAGTGTTCAAGGAAAACAAACCTTCACCATTAACCACATTAGCGTTGATGATGACGGTTTGAAACGAGGTGACGTCAGCTTAATTGATTCTTGGCCAAGCGATATCATTGAACAACAAATTGAACCGGCTCAAAGCAATAAGATTAACCGAAAAAAAGATAAAATACTGAGTCAAACGTTAAAGCAAATTTTACAGCAGTATCCGCAGCATCTGGCCCATTACTCTGAAGAAAGTTTTAATGATATGTCTTGGGTATGCCAGCGTTGGCTTGAAATTATCCCATTGAGTTCAAAACAAAAATATCAGTGTATAAATAGTCATGACCACCAATTAGCTAAATCATTCTTATTCGATATCATAAAATAATAACAAGAGTGATCTTAATTAAGTGAGCTTTCGTATACATGATTATAGCTATTGTTTGTCAATGAAGTTGCTAATGTCTTTTTAGGCCACATTAGCAACTGCATGGATAAGATAATTAATTATGCTTAATGAAGTAATTATTGGATGCGAGTGAAAATAATGGAAAATATTCAATCACAAAGCGCACAAAATCGTTATGATAAGGGACATCTTGCACAGAGATCCCTAATTAAACGAAGCGGTGCTATGAAATCAGACGAACCAAATCCAATGGCAGATGAACTCGCTGCATTAATGATGAAAGTCGCTAATCATCGATGCAAGACTTCTTTTGCCAAACTCTTTTCGCATTTTGGCCCTAAAATTAATTCTTTTGGCGTACAGCGTTTAAGTCAACAGGGCTTAGCAATGGATTTAGTGCAAGAGACAATGACTCGAGTATGGACCAAAGCACATCTTTATAATGCAGATAAAGCAGCTGTAAGCACTTGGGTTTTCACCATAATGCGTAATCAATGCTTTGACATGCTTCGCAAAGTGCAACATAACCGCGAAGATGCATTTGGTGATGACATTTGGCCATTGTTTGAATCTGATGATGCAGAAAATGACGACAATGACTTCTTATTGTCGGCTTCTTTGTTGCAGCATGTAGAGGAATTACCTCCCTTACAACGCCAAGTAGTACAAGGTATTTATATGCAAGAGCTGACTCAACAAGAGCTTGCAGACAAACTTAATATTCCAATTGGAACGGTTAAATCTCGACTTAGACTAGGTTTAGAAAAATTGAAAAGCTTTATGGAGAAACACTATGATTAATTACCACCCTGACCAGCACATGCTGTCTCTCCATGCTAAAGGCGAATTACCGCTGTCCATGTCGATTGCAATCTCTGCCCATGCTGAGTTTTGTCAGCATTGCCAACAGCAGCTTGACCAGATGACAATTGCCATGTCTGAACAGCAATTTGAATCGGCAGTAGCACCACAATTCGCTAACAGTAAAGATAATGATCAGTTAGACGCATTATTGAGCCAGTTATTAAATTCAACTCTAGATACATTAGCGGCCGAGCAGCCGACGAATATCGACAAGACAGAAGATAACAGTGTCAACATCAAAGGTCAGCATTACTCTTTACCAAGAGCATTTCGCAATCAAATCAATGCATCATGGCAAGGTATTGGTAAAGTGAGTCGTTTAAGACTTGATACCGGAGAGCCGCAAGCAAGAGCGAGTTTGTTACACATTGCTGCTAATGGTGAAATACCTGAGCATACTCATAAAGGTGCAGAGTTAACCTTGTTACTGGCAGGAGAGTTTAGCGATTGCTATAACACTTATAAACCAGGTGATTTTATGTTGCTTGATAAAGCGCACCAACATTCACCTAAAACAATTGATGGTTGTTTGTGTTACACCGTAGTAGATGCGCCCTTATACTTCACTAAAGGTATAAGTAAGTTACTAAATCCAATTGGTGATCTAATTTACTAAATATCAATATCCTTGCGAGTTATTTACTGCTCGCTGCAAAGATAGCTTACGTATGCCAACTTATCACTTAGCTGATGATGGCGGCATAAGTTAGATTATTAGTTTAATTTCTTCTAAAAGAATGATTTAGAAGATGGATGATGAGGTACCTCATCATCCATTTTTATGAGCTAAACTGTATAACGCAGTGAAATTATCCTATGAATAACCAGTAATGCCATTAGGATTAGCTATTTTTTAATCGAAAAGCACATTAATTTGATTAAAAATTGAAAAAGACTATTGCCATATGCAAACACTCAGTATATTATCTACACAGATTTAGTTTTCTTGTTAATTTTGGTTACCTACCTGTAAGTCTGCTCAACTTCACTTCGTAAATAAACCCAAGACAAGCTTCTGTACATTGTTTTAAATTCAATTGATTTCTGTTGATATGATAATTTCTATTGGCGTAATCTTATTGTCATAAAACTATGTTCAACTTACAAATTAAGTGCTGTATGTATTACTGTGATTTTAGGCTATGTGGCAACATAAAAGTTGTAGACACAAATTAGACCTTAATCAACTATTCACATAACAACACTTGATTAGTGAGTAAAAGATAGGTTAAGTTAAATCTCGAAACATTAATCTTTTGCAACACTAAAAAATGCCAAGGATATTTTATTGAACAATTGTCTCACCTAATGGGTGAATATATAGAAGGAGTGTGGCCAATGTCATACAACATTAATGGACACGAAATTTCAGTTAGCTTTCCAGTTAATTCTATTTCGTCAAACAAAAACTCAATTGCTTTTACCGACAGCCTAGGTAAAAACAAAAAAACCTTTTCAAAGCGTATTGAAGCAATAAACTTCATGAAATGGTTATTATCAGCTAATAAGTAATCCCCCCTAACGCTTTGCGTTAATCATTTACTCTGTTATTTAATAAACTCATTTCTCGGTATTCTCCTCTCAATTACCGATGTTTATTAAAACAGAGTAAAATGAATAGCTCACTAGCTTATTTTCAAGTTACTCTTCAATTTTAAACCCCAAGTTAACCATCTAAAAAACCTATTTCTCTTACTATCAATACCTTGTAGCAAAAATGTATCCTGCACTGGTGTGATCAAACCGAGTGAGGAAATTTTCGTTGGTATCTTGGTAACATGGTTTTATTGCCTAAGGCTCCCCCCTGATGTATGTAAAGAACATTGGTGGCACTGACAGCCTGACTATTTAAATAATGTTGTAATACTAAAAAGCCAACCGGATCATACAACAATTCAAATTCAATTCCCGACTGGCAAACTGTTTTCCACATATCAAAACAACGTTGTGATAATTTCCCAAAATGATATTTATGACCATCATTAATAATTCTAGGAAAATAAATCTCATCAACTAATTGTGAAAACTGTTGGCGTAAATATTTATCTCCGCCAACAGTACTGCAAGTTAACACCTCAATAGCAAAAACTTCCGTTAATGATAATTGAGTCAGTTGTTGAATAATTTGTTTATTTAAATAAGCCGCAGTGGTCCCCGTACCTGAGGGGAGAAATACCATCAATTCATTTAGTCGTCGGTCTTGAGCCCATTGAATAATTTCACTGGCGAGTTGTGTTATCCCGGTTTCGGCATACCCACAACGTCCACCTTCGGGAATAAATAGTAATTGATTTTTATCTGTGTAATTTGGGTGCGACGACACAATGTATTGCATCGCATCGTCTAAATGCATACCTTGAAGGTTTTCGGCATCGGCCAAATGACTGACATCAATAATATTGGCACCATTTTGTATGGCAGCAGCATAGTTACCCTGAGCATGTTGTAACAAGAATGTGTTGATATGACTTACATAGTAATCAAATTTCCATCCTTGCAGCTTTGCAAGTACAGACAAGGAGTATAATGAGTTGGCTTGTGCCGAGCCCGATGCCACTAGCTGGGTAACGTGTGAATAATCATGATGGAGGAAATGATAAAATTTACGCGCTTTATTACCACTAAAATCAGCATGTAATAGATCATCCCGTTTAATATAGATGCTGCGTCCATCAAAGTTCATCGCTTGTACTGGGCTTATCGAAAACATACATTGCCTTAATCAACTGTAATATGAGTATTTTAACTAAAAAATGATAAATCTCATCGATTCATTTGTATTACTCATCACACACACCTAATCATAAAGTAAAAAATTAACATTTAACCTATTATAATCAAACAGTTAAAAAGATGGCATGAATATCGCTATATTCTAAGTAATATTGACTATTGATAGGATTGAAAATGTCACTTTTACGCTTAATCTTTAATATTGCTTGGTTTCTTATGGGTGGTTTTATCATGGGCCTAGCATGGTGGTTGGTGGGGCTATTATGCTTTATCAGTATCATTGGTATCCCATTTGGCCGTGCATGTTTTGTTATTGGCGAGCTAGCTTTCTGGCCATTTGGGCAAGAAACGGTTAACCGAAAACACCTTTCAGGCCAAGAAGATATTGGCACTGGCACGTTAGGTTTAGTCGGTAATGTTATATGGTTTTTATGCTTTGGTATTTGGCTTGCGATTGGCCATCTAGTCCATGCATTGGCTTGTTTTGTAACAATTATAGGTATTCCTTTCGCGTTACAACATCTTAAGTTAGCCTTATTAAGTTTAACCCCTATTGGTCAAACTGTTATTGCCAAACCGACTTATTAGCATTCATTAATAACTGTTGAATGACCACTGTTATAAAAAGCCGATAGCACAGTGCTATCGGCTTTTTATTTGCCTAATTGTCTTCGCAGCGTGTACATTGCCATAATCAAGCACAGAAAAGTAATTCACTCTCTTTAATGACAGTAATGGAATCGCATGAACTATTGGTTAATGAAGTCTGAACCAGATGACTTTAGCATTGATGATCTTCAGATGTGTGAGCAGCAAACGGTTGCTTGGCAAGGTATTCGTAACTATCAAGCACGTAATTATATTCGCGATCAAATCGCATTGGGTGATCTAGTGTTGTTTTACCACTCTAGCTGCAAAGTACCTGCCATTGTAGGTTTAGCCAACATTAGCAGTCAGCCTCAAATTGATGTCAGCGCTTTTGATGACCGCTCAGCGTATTTTGATATGAAATCTGACGCCACTGCACCTCGTTGGTGGCAAGTGCATATTCAATTTATGGCCAAATTCTCTAACCCAGTCAGCTTGAAGCAATTGAAGGCAGATCCCTTACTGCAAGATATGGTACTAGTGGCTAAAGGTACTCGCCTGAGTGTTCAGCCCGTCACACAAGAGCAATACCAACATATTATGAAACTAACAAACGTAGATTAATAACCTTGAATTAACCACTGGGCAGCTGGTCGCTAACAGGTAACTATTCTTTTAAAAGCCGCTTCCTAAAGACGGCTCAGACAATTAGCGCTAAATCGTCTGAGCATCTAACTGCGAACGAAAATGAATAAGATCAGCCAATGCCCAGATTAGTTAATCATCCGCCCTATTCCACCAAGCACAGATCCTTCACCCTGATCTTTGCCACCACGAGATGGTGCATGAGCAATAATTCTGTCAGCCATGCGAGAAAACGGTAAGCTTTGTAACCATACTGTCCCATGACCTTGTAAGGTCGCAAGAAACAAACCTTCGCCACCAAACACCATTGATTTTAAAGAACCAGCGCGCTGAATATCATAATCAATCCCGGGCGTAAATCCGACTAAACACCCAGTATCAACTCGCAATGTCTCACCACGCAGTTCTTTTTTTATCAGTGTGCCACCGGCATGCACAAATGCCATACCATCACCTTTAAGGCTTTGTAGAATGAAACCTTCACCACCAAAAAAACCGGTTCCTAATCGCTTATTAAACTTCATACTCACTTGCGTACCTAAAGCCGCTGCTAAAAAGCTGTCTTTCTGGCAGATAAGTTCGCCTTGATGTTGAGCTAAGTCGATCGCCAAAATAGTCCCAGGAAACGGCGCAGCAAATGCCACTTTTCGTTTATGTTGACCTTCATTGGTAAAGTGAGTCATAAAAATCCCCTCACCCGAAATGGCACGTTTACCAGCCCCCAGTAGCTTGCCAAAGAAACCAGATTCAGGCTCAGAGCCATCACCCATTTTAGCCTCAAAACTAATATCTTCTTCGATATAGGTCATCGCGCCTGCTTCAGCAATCACTGATTCATTTGGATCAAGTTCAACTTCAACAAGCTGCATACTAGAACCGATAATTTCATAATCTACTTCATGGCATTTTCTGGTCATTTTCATTCCTTAAAAATTTATGATTGATTGTTGTCGCCTAACATTGTTGTCGCCTAACAAAGCTAAATAATTTCCCTGTAACAATGTTATAAAATAACAAAAGGATCCGCAATTTAACACGACAACTTTTCACTATGCTAGGCTGCCCAATAAATCTGTTGATGGCTCTCCAGACGTATGCCAATGATTAACCCAATCCTGCACCACTTAACCCTAATTGTTGCTGCTGCTGATATTGGGCAAATTCTTGCAAAATTAATTCAGTAAATAATTGCCCTGCTCGACCAAGTGGTCGTTCTAAAGTTGATACTAGTTGCGGGGTAAAACTAAACCGATTACCACCAATAAAATCAACTTCAATAAGTTGTCCTTGATGTAATTCTTCAGTAATTAAAAAATCTGGCATCCAGCCAAAACCTAGGCCTTTTAGTAAGGCATTTTTTTTCATGATAAAGCCCGACAAATAAAAGACTTTATCGCCGCCAAACTGCATTTCATCGCGATCACGTTTACCAGGAGATGAGTCTTCAATGGTCAACTCTACATGCTGCTGTAACTCAGGCAAACTAATCCTCTTAAGCTGACTTAATGGATGCTGTGATGATGCCACCAGCACACTGGTAATGGTAGGCAATGCTTTAGGATGATAAGAGGGTCCGGTACGATAGTCTTTCACTAGCATTAAGTCGGCTTGATCACGTTCAAATCGATGCTGTACTCCGCCTAAAAACTCCATATTGAGTTGAATTTTAGTGGGTATGTTATGCTCCGACATCCGTTTTAAAGCCGTCATAATCGGTTCCATCGGCAGTGCGCCGTCTATCACTAATTCAAGTTTAGGTTCCCATCCTTGACTAAAGCGACTGGCAAGATGTTCTATATTGGCTAAATGCTGTAATAAGCGCTGCCCTTCGGCCAAAATCACTTTACCTTCGGGGGTTAATTCCGCTCGATAATGATCTCGATTAAATAATGTTACCCCCAGATGTTGCTCCAGTTTTTTAATCTGATAGCTTACTGCCGATTGTGCCTTGTGTAACCGTTCTGAAGCTTTTGCAAAACTTCCTTCTTCAACAAGTACTTGCAGTACATTAAAGGCATCTATATCTATTCGCATAAGATTTCCACTGTCCCGTTATCCATACACAAATGTAAAGCTAACATAACAATCAAAAAAGTCGATTGAGTTGAGTTATTTATTATTCTTTTTTTTGTTGATCTTTACCACTAAATTGTTAGTTAGATCACATATTGGTTTAGCCAATGAGATTAGGCCATAACAATAAATAACATAAACGCCACGACACTCGCAGTCGATTCACCATAGGACAATCACATGCCATTCTATGTTAAGCAAGGTCAGATCCCGACCAAACGTCACATTGCCTTCGAAAAAGATAATGGTGAGTTGTACCGTGAAGAATTATTTTCGACCCATGGCTTTTCAAATATTTATTCCAATAAATATCATCATAATATGCCAACCAAAGCGATCGATGTTAAACCTTACGCTCTGTCACATGGCGAACAATGGCAAGATCCGCTCATTCAAAATTACAAATTAGACTCGCGCCAAGCCGACTGCCAAGGCAATTTCTTTAGTGCTCGTAATAAAATATTTTTCAATAATGATGTCGCCATTTACACGGCTAAAGTGACTGAAGACACTAATGAGTTTTATCGCAATGCTTATGCCGATGAAGTGGTGTTTATTCACCAAGGTGAAGGGCAACTATTAAGTGAGTACGGTGTTATCAATACTCAGAAGTGGGATTATTTAATTATTCCGCGCGGAACCACCTACCAGCTAAAATTTAACGATTATCAAGATGTACGTTTGTTTGTGATTGAATCCTCGTCAATGGTAGAGGTGCCTAAGCATTTTAGAAATGAATATGGCCAAATGCTCGAGTCCGCTCCTTATTGCGAGCGTGATATTCGAACCCCAACCTTAACCGAGGCTGTGGTCGAAAAAGGCGAATTCCCGTTAATGTGTAAGTTTGGCGATCGCTATCAACAGATGACACTTCAATGGCATCCATTTGACTTAGTCGGTTGGGATGGTTGTGTCTATCCATGGGCATTTAACATCAGTGAATATGCCCCTAAAGTTGGCAAAATTCATTTACCACCATCTGAACATTTAGTGTTTACTGCACACAATTTTGTAATTTGTAACTTTGTGCCACGGCCATACGATTTCCACCCTAGATCAATTCCGGCGCCTTATTACCACAACAATATCGATAGCGATGAAGTGCTGTATTACGTCGACGGTGATTTTATGAGCCGTACCGGTATTGAAGCCGGCTACATGACCTTACATCAAAAAGGTGTCCCCCACGGCCCGCAACCTGGACGAACCGAAGCCTCTATCGGCAAAACTGAAACTTACGAATACGCGGTGATGGTCGATACCTTCGCCCCACTGAATTTAACCGCTCATGTAAAAAATTGCATGAGTGATGATTACAATCGCTCTTGGTTAGAAAACTAAGACCACATTTATATCAATCCTAAGTCATCTAAGAGTGATGGTGTTGACATAAAATAAAGGAAAAAAAAATGGCAAGCGAACTAAACCCACTGGGCCTGTTAGGCATTGAATTCACCGAATTTGCCAGTCCAGATACCGAATATATGCATCAAGTGTTTATTGATTTCGGTTTTTCAATGTTAAAAAAAGCCAAAAATAACGACATCGTTTATTACAAACAAAACGACATTAACTTTTTGTTGAATAAAGGCCGCGCAGGCTTTTCTGCAGACTTTGCTAAATCACACGGCCCAGCTATTTGTTCAATGGGTTGGCGGGTTGAAGATGCTAATTTTGCATATACCGAAGCGGTGGCTCGAGGTGCAAAACCGGCAGATGATGCCAACAAAGACATGCCGTATCCGGCTATTTATGGCATTGGCGATAGCTTAATTTATTTTATTGATATCTTTGGCGAACAAAACAATATTTATCAAACTGACTTTGTTGATTTAGAGCAGCCTATCGTCACACCAGAAAAAGGCTTTATGGAAGTCGACCATTTAACCAATAATGTCTACAAAGGCACTATGGAAAAATGGGCTAACTTTTATAAAGATATCTTTGGTTTTACCGAAGTGCGTTACTTTGATATTAGTGGCGCGCAAACGGCTCTAGTGTCTTATGCTTTGCGTTCTCCAGATGGCAGCTTCTGCATTCCGATTAACGAAGGTAAAGGCAACGACAAAAACCAGATTGATGAATACTTAGGTGAATACAATGGCCCAGGTGTGCAACATCTAGCATTTAGAAGCCGTGATATTGTTGCTTCATTAGATGCAATGGAAGGCACTTCAATTAAGACTCTGGATATTATTCCTGAATATTACGACACTATTTTCGATAAGTTGCCACAGGTCACGGAAGATCACGATCGGATCAAGCATCACCAGATTTTGGTTGATGGTGATGATGACGGTTATTTACTGCAAATTTTCACCAAAAATTTATTTGGGCCAATCTTCATTGAGATCATTCAGCGTAAAAATAACCTTGGCTTTGGCGAGGGTAACTTTACCGCATTATTTGAATCCATTGAACGTGATCAAATGAAACGTGGTGTGCTGTAATTTTATAGACACTAAGTGATACATAAAAACCAGCAAAGTGCTGGTTTTTATCATTTTAGGCCATTACACTCTGCCATCCATATTGCTAACCAAAGACGTTACCCATGCCAGATTATGCTGTTCTTGCGGTTTTTATCCCTACATTCTTTTTTGTGTCTATCACCCCTGGGATGTGCATGACATTAGCCATGACCCTCGGCATGAGCATTGGTGTGCGTAAAACATTATGGATGATGCTCGGTGAATTAGTGGGCGTGGCATTGGTCGCCATTGCTGCAGTACTTGGGGTGGCCAGCATCATGTTAAATTACCCACAAGTGTTCGATATCCTTAAGTGGGTGGGTGGTGCCTACCTGGCTTATATTGGGATTAATATGTGGCGCGCCAAAGGCAGAATGGCCATCATTACTGGCCTTGATGTGAAAACCAACCGAATCAGTTTAATCAGTCAAGGTTTTATCACCGCCATTGCAAACCCTAAAGGTTGGGCCTTTATGATTTCACTATTGCCACCGTTTATTAATGTCGATTATGCCGTTGGCCCACAACTTGCGGTGTTACTCGGGATTATCATGATCACCGAAAGTGTCTCTATGTTGGCTTATGCCAGTGGTGGCAAAAGCTTACGTTTATTCTTAAGCCGCGGCGATAACATTCGTTGGATGAACCGTATTGCTGGCAGTTTAATGATCGTTGTTGGTATATGGTTAGCATTAGGCTAACCACACAATGCCATTGACTTAGCCATTTCACTACCGATATGTCTATTATTCTATCGCCTTATACGGCAGTTGTTCGCACATTTGTTGCATGTAGATGTCAATGTGCGCGCGTTCTTGCTGACAAAAATGACCAATCGCATCATTAAAACCCTCATGAGCAATAAAATGACTTGAGAAAGTTTTGACCGGACGAAATCCTCGCATAACTTTATGTTCACCTTGGGCGCCAGCATCAAATACCATTAATTGATTGGCAATGGCAAACTCAATACCTTGATAGTAACAGGCCTCAAAATGCAATCCATCACATTCAGTTAATGCTCCCCAATAACGGCCAAATAAGTGTGTATCTGACACGAAGTACAGCGCCGATGCCACTAGATTTCCATCAACATCTTCAATAGTCAATAAACGTATCGACGCGCCCATCGTTGCTGCTATTTGTTCGAAAAAGGCAGGTGATAAATACCCTGTATGACCGGAACGTTTTAAATAGGTATTTTGATAACAGCGAACAAAACCCTGCCACTGTTCAGGACTGGCCTTATCACCATCAATAAAACTAAATTGTAGCTGTTGTCTTGCAATGGTTCGCTCTTTGATGATGTTTTTACGTTTACGTGACGTTAATCTGGCAATAAAATCATTAAAATCAGCATAACCTTGGTTGTGCCAATGAAACTGGCACCCCAAGCGTTGCATAGCATCGGCCTGAGAAAACTGATGCTGTTGCGCCTCATGGATAAATAAACAATGCCAAGATGACCAGTTATGCTCAATGACAGTCTGCGACAAAAAGTGCTGAATGCTCTCGATTAAAGTTTGCTGTGCCGTGATCGACAAAGCAGCACTAAAACCTATACGCTGACCAGTGGTAGGCGTAAAAGGAATACTCGCGACAAGTTTAGGATAGTATTCAATGTGATTACGCTCATAAGCCTCTGCCCAAGCCCAGTCGAACACATACTCGCCCCAAGAATGCGTTTTAAGATACAAAGGCATTAAGGCGATAACATTATCAATATCCATCACCACAAGATGCATGGGAGTCCAGCCCGTTTCAGCACTAACACAACCGCTCATTTCGAGTGCGGATAAATATTCATGACGGGTAAAAGGATGGGACACCCCAAACATCTCATTCCATACAGAAGGATCTATAGTATTAATACTATTAACAAATTTATATTGATAACTTTGCTTTTGTGCTTGTTCCACCCACACCTACCCTATAATAATTAACGTTGTAAAGTTAAAACACATACCAATTATTGTTATCATGTGGCATGTTCTATCACAATATCTTTTCCATTCACGCCAAGGATTAATCGTGACACTATTCCCTAAATTAACACCGCTTCTGTTGAGCTCAGCCTTAACACTAACACTTTGTTATCCCGCCATTCATATTGCTAACAGCCAAGCAAACGAAGCCTCAATTTTTAGTGAAATGGCAACGGCTCAGCCAATCTATGCTAAGCATGGCATGGTTTCAAGCCAAGAAGCATTAGCAAGTAAAATTGGCGTAGATATCTTAAAACAAGGCGGTAATGCGGTCGATGCTGCTGTCGCGGTAGCATATGCACTTGCCGTGACATTACCTCGTGCGGGTAATGTTGGTGGCGGTGGTTTTATGTTGGTGCATTTAGCCGAGCAACATAAAACCATCGCTATCGATTACCGTGAAACAGCGCCAGCTAAAGCACACAAAGACATCTTTCTTGATGAACAAGGTAATGCTGTCGATAAGCTCAGCCGTGAGCACGGTTTAGCTGTTGGCGTTCCTGGTACCGTCATGGGAATGGAACTGGCTCTGACAAAATATGGCACCATGAGCATGGAACAAGTCATAAAACCTGCTATTAAACTGGCTAAAGACGGTATTTTAGTCACCTCAGATTTGTCTAACTCTCTTGCCGGCCTTAAATCGCGCATTACACAATGGCCAAGTTCAGCAGAGGTTTTCTATCATGCTGATGGCAGTAATTATCAGGTCAATGAATTATTCAAACAACCGGAATTAGCACAATCGTTATCGTTAATTGCAGAGAAAGGCAGTAAAGGGTTTTATCAAGGTGAAACCGCTGAAAAAATTGTTTCTGCGGTCCAGAATGCTGGTGGGGTGATGAGCCTAACCGATCTTGCAAACTATAAAGTGATTGAGCGCCAACCGGTTCGTGGTCAATATCGCGGTTATGAAGTGGTATCAATGCCGCCGCCTTCTTCTGGTGGCATTCATATTATCGAAATGCTGAATGTACTTGAGCAGTTCCCAATTGATAAATTAGGTCACAATACCGCTGATACCTTGCATCTTATGGCTGAAACCATGAAATATGCTTATGCCGATCGGAGTAAATTTTTAGGCGACCCTGATTTTGTTGACGTTCCGGTTAAACAATTGATCAGCAAAGAATATGCTAAGAGTATTGCCAGTAAGATCTCCATTAATAAAACCACCCCGAGCAGCGAAATACTGCCAGGAAAATTGGCGCCATATGAGAGCGATCAAACTACCCACTTCTCTGTTATCGATAAATGGGGCAATGCAGTTGCCAACACTTACACCCTTAACTTCAGTTATGGTTCTGGCTTAGTCGCTAAAGGCACTGGTATTTTATTAAACAATGAAATGGATGACTTTTCGGTTAAACCTGGTACACCTAACGGTTATGGTTTAATTGGTGGTGAAGCAAACTCTGTTCAAGGGAATAAGCGCCCTCTTAGTTCAATGAGTCCCACCATTGTAATGAAAGATGGTAAGCCATTCATTGTGACCGGCAGCCCTGGTGGCTCGCGTATTATTAATATTACTTTGCAAATTATTATGAATGTTATTGATCATAATTTAAATATTGCCGAAGCCACTGCAGCAGCACGTATTCATCATCAATGGTTACCGGATTTTATTTGGGTAGAGCACACCTTGAATAAAGATACGATTTCATTACTTGAAGCTAAAGGTCATAAAGTCAAAATTCAAGAATCAATTGGCAGTACTCAATCAATAATGATGACAGAACAAGGTCTTTTTGGCGCATCAGATCCAAGACGTGCAGGCTCTGCCGCCATCGGCTACTAGAGCGCTAATCAGCAAGTATAAAGAGGCAGCGGCTTTACACCATCTAAAGCCGCTATTACATATAATTAATACCAAGATATGCATTGATATCGACTATCATTTTACGCTTAATATTCTACCACTGTACTGGTGAGCAAAATTTGTTCAAAAATTTCAAACCTCATGTCCAATAATACTCTAAACCACTCCCCAGCAAAGCAATCCCCTGCTCTGCAGGATAAACAATGGCAATAATTAAATATAAGCTTGAATGTTATTTAGTCAGACTCATGCTAATCCTCAAACTGTTTAAATATTATTAAGATTAATGAACCACTTTGCTGCATCTGCTATTATTGTTAATAATTATATATCTCGAGTTAATCAAACGTTAATATTCCTAAGTCACAATCTAAGTTGTTATTATCTTTTTTTAGCTTAACTAAATTAACAAAAGGCCTCATGCAACTCATTAATTTAAAAATCAAACATAGAATTGCCCTACTCACCTTTGTCGCTATCGTGTCGTTTGTCATTTCGATTATCATCAATAATCAAACAGGTAAGAATAATGAACAACGCTTAAATGGGCTCCAAAATCAACTTTATCCAGCCTTAAATCTTGCAACGATCAACCAAGGCTTAATATTACAATTGGATCAAACAATCCAATCAGCAATTACTACAGGTGAAGAAGATGCGTTAGATGTGGCCAATAACATGGTATTGCAAATCTCAACTAATTTACGCCAACTTATCGATCTACTGCCAGCAGAGGCAGCTGCGGCGCAAAAAATGAACCGCGATATGAACATCTACTATGATAATGCTAGCAGTTTAGCCGCTGAGTTTATCAAAGATGATGTCGATTTTAGCAAAATACAGCTGCAAGCTGCTGAAAATGCAAAGCGATACCAAACATTGGTCAAACAATTTGCTGAAAAAAAATCACTTTTGGCAGAACAATTTCAACAAAGTATTCAAACGACGATTACCAGTTCAAAAAATGCGGAAAATAGTGTTCTGCTTATTGGCGTGATTGCTACTGCACTGATGATCATTATGGGATTACTGGTTAATCGCTCAATCATTAATACCATAGACAATGTCACTCAATCTTTGCGAAATATTTCACAAGGTGAAGGCGATCTTCGCGCACGGATCCACTATGCGGGCAAAGACGAAATAGCACAGCTTGTTTACTGGTTTAACCAATTTGTCTCTAAACTTCAATCGTCTATTGCCGATACAAAGAACACCACAGAAAACTTATCTGAAGTAGCTGCAACCTTACTCAGCGGCAGTCAATACAGTGAGCTCAACGTAAAGCAGCAAAATGAGGCTATTGAGCAGATATCACAAGCGATGAAAGAGATGTTTGTTAGTGTGACTCACATTGCCGAGTATGCATCCAGTGCAGCATTAGAGGCTGAAGATGCCAACACAGAGGCAAAACAAGGCCTTGTCATAGTTAATGATGCCGTTTCTACCATTAACACCTTGGCTGACGAAGTGCAGCAAACAGCCGTCGTGGTAAATCAACTCGACGCATTTACCCATAATGTTAATGACATATTAGACACAATCCGCAGTATTGCAGATCAAACTAATTTACTGGCTCTCAACGCTGCAATTGAAGCCGCTCGTGCGGGGGAACATGGTCGTGGTTTTGCGGTAGTAGCTGATGAAGTCAGAACATTGGCTTCTAGAACACAAACGTCGACCCAAGAGATCCAGCAAGTATTACAGGAATTACGTTCTACTTCTAAACAAGCGGTTGACGCTATGGATCGCGGTATTCACACAGCGGCCAAAGGGGTGCAATCAACCTCTTTAGCCGGTGAAGCATTACAACGTATCACAGGTAAAGTCAGTGCAATCTCTGAAGTTAATGATCAAATTGCTACTGCGACAGAAGAACAACACACCACTTCGGTGTTAATCCAGCAATATATAACTGAAATGGAAACCGGTTCGCAAAAAGTAAGAGTAACGACTGCTGATATGGGAGGTATCAGTGTTGATATTCAAAATATTAGCGAAAGACTGCAATCAATTACCAACCAATTTAAGGTTTGAGATTGATTGCATAGCTAGTATTAAAAACCAAAAAATATAAGCCTTAATGGCGTATTGATGAGTGATGTTCAAGGAGTAAAACCATGCAATTTAATTTAAAAGTGTTATCTGTTGCGATATCGATGGCAATGGTCCCTAGCCTGGCAACAGCTGATGAAGCTGCTGATGCTAAAATTGCTAAACTAGAGCAACAAGTACAAACCTTGCAGGCGCAACAAAATGCCAGCTTAGCAGACAAGGTCAAATTTAATGGCTTTATTAGCGGAGCCTATATTAGCTCTGATAATGATGCGGGTTATAACGGTGCAGACTCAAGCGCTGACTTTAGTGAAGACAGTAAATTAGGTCTACAAGGTACCTTCAACATTTCTGACAACACTCAAGCGGTATTGCAGTTAATGATGCGCGGTAAATATGACTGGGAAGTTGAAGCTGAATGGGCTTATTTATCTCACCGCTTTGAAAACGGTATCAAGGTTCGTGGCGGTAAACTGCGTGTACCTTTGTTCATGTATTCTGATTACCTCGATGTAGGATATGCACAACCTTTTGCTCGTCCGCCACAAGAAGTTTACGGTGCCATTCCGTTTTCATCTTACACAGGTGCTGGTGTATCTTATGATGTTGAATACGATGACTCAACCCTAACAATGCAAGCATTTGGTGGTGAATCAAAAGTTAAAAACACAGCGGTTGAACTCAGTAATCTTATGGGTGCTAACGTGAGTTGGACCGACGAAATATGGACTTTACGTGCCGTATACGCACAAGCCCAATTAGACGGACCCGTTGTGACAGAAGTAACCGTTCCTTTAGCGCCAGGGGTGAATACTCAAGCTAACTATACCCTATTAGAGCTTAACGATGATAAAGGCTCTTTTGTTGGTGTGGGTGCCAGTTATGACAACGGTGAAGTTATTGCAATATCTGAATGGACTCGTTCAGAAATTGATAATGCCTACCCTGATATTGATTCAGGTTACTTGACATTAGGCTATCGTATTAAGGCATTCACGCCTTATGTCACCGTTGCTTACTCGAAGACTCAAGACAATGAAGATCGTTTACCGCTATCAACTGCTGCGGCAACACAAATGATCGCATTCAATGCTGAGCGTATGGCTTACAGCTTAGGTTTACGTTGGGATGCAATTGATAATGTCGCGATAAAATTTGATGTCACCTACGCTGATGACTTTGGCAATACATCAGGTGGATTAGATACCAACAGCTTCGACGCATCAACAGGTAAATTTGCCTATGATGACACCTTGATTTACACCGTTAAATTCGACGCAGTATTTTAAGGGGTATGATAATGAACAAGTTACTGACTATTTTAGCGCTAAGTTTAACAGCCGTTACCTCAGCTAATGCAGCGGTTGTTGTCATTGGCAATCCTGCTGCTGCAGATATTTCAATTAATGATGTTAAAAAAGCGTTTTTGGGTAAAGGGGATTCTTCAGTCGTCGTTTACGAATTAGAAGAAGGCAATCCTGTACGCAGTGAGTTTCATCAAGCAGTAACCGGTAAGTCAGATGCACAGCTCAAAGCATTTTGGTCTAAGCAAGTCTTTACCGGTAAAGGTACGCCACCACCAGCAGTTTCTGGTGCGGGTGCAATGAAATCTGCGATTGCAAGCAATCCAAATGCCATTGGCTACATTGATGAAGCTGATGTTGATGCCACAGTAAAAGTCATACTGAAGCCATAGATTGATTACTACTGTGATTAACTCACCATAAAAACGTGAGCACATAATCACCGATCTTAGTTAATTGGAAGATGAAATATAAACCGAGTAATGATATTTATTGCTCGGTTTTTTTATGACTAACCTAATAAAAAATCAGCACCAAAACTTGTTTGGTTTATAACCATCATTTATAACGTCGAATTAGATGATGACGAGCAAAAGCAATATATCGCACTCTATCCTTAATAGCTTATCGAGTTAAATTTAACAATTCAATATTAAGTAAATTCTGGCGAATATAAAATACTCAATTATTCGTTGCGTTATTTCGCCACATTTTTGCCGAAGTAAAATAACACCACTTATTAACATTTACACCGTAACATTAACATTGTGTAGCCTGTTATCATTTCTGATGATGATTAATTGCGCAATCTCACTCACGAATAGATTTTATTTAGCCTTGTATCACAATTTATTCATTTACTATGCTTATAATCACCGCTGTATTTTCATCTTATTATCAATTAGATAAAAAGAAGTTAACACTACGTAAGAGGTAAAAATAACAAATATACCTCAGGGTCAAATAAAAATAGAGAGTAAAATATGTTAAATAAAAAACTACTTGCTGTCGTTATCGCGGGTGCACTAGGACTAGGCGGTTGCAACTCAAATAACGACGACCAAACAAGTACTATTGCTGCAGATATTAATTTACGAGTGATGGAAACAACTGATCTTCATACTAATATGATGGATTATAACTACTACTCAGGTAAAGAAGACAAGACTATTGGTCTTGTACGTACTGCCAGTTTGATCAATGCCGCTCGCGCTGAAGTAACGAACTCAGTGTTAGTAGACAATGGCGATTTATTACAAGGTAGTCCGATGGGAGACTATATTGCCAATAAATTTAAAACTGACAGTAACACGCTTACCGAGACCCATCCCGTCTACAAAGCAATGAATACTTTAGACTATGAAGTCGGCAATATTGGTAACCACGAATTTAACTACGGTTTATCGTTTCTTGAGCAATCTATATCCGGTGCAAACTTCCCTTATATTAACTCAAATGTCATTTGTGCTGATAAAGACGGCTGCTGGGATAATGTATTATTTAATGAGAATATGTTCACACCGTATATTATTAAAGACAAAGTGGTCCTTGATGTCGACGGTAATGAGCACACCATAAAAATAGGCTATATCGGTTTTGTACCACCACAGGTTTTACAATGGGATAAAGCTAACTTAGAAGGTAAAGTTGAAGTATTAGGCATAGTTCAAGCGGCTAATAAATTTATTCCGCAAATGAAAGCTGAAGGTGCTGACATTATTTTAGCCATTCCGCATTCAGGAATTGGGTCAAGTGAAAACCCTGGGGATCCATGGGCTGAAAACGCAACTTATGCACTCACCAATGTTGCTGGCATCGATGCTATCTTCTTTGGTCACAGCCACTCGGTGTTCCCTGCTGCAAGCTACAGTGATTTACCTAATACCGACGTAGAAAAAGGTTTATTAAATGGTATCCCTGCAGTGATGCCTGGTCGTTGGGGTGATAACTTAGGCGTTGTTGACTTAGTGGTGCGTCAAGTCGAAGGTAAATGGACCGTAATCCATGAAGAATCAACGGCTAAAGCACGCCCTATTTACGACAATGCCAATAAAATTGCCTTAGTTGAAGGTGAAGCAAGCTTACGTGATGCGATTGAAATTGAACACCAAGGTACGATTGAATACGTCAGCCAACCTATCGGTGTTGCTGCCGCCAATATGTACAGTTTCTTAACACTGGTGCAAGATGATCCAACTGTGCAAATTGTTTCAGATGCCCAAATTGCCCGCGTTAAAACATTAATTACCGATGATCTAAAAGATTTACCTATTTTGTCTGCTTCTGCACCATTTAAAGCCGGTGGACGCTATGCTGAAGGTGATGCTAGCCAGTATGTGCAGGTTGATGAAGGTAATTTATCTTATAAAAATGCCGCTGACTTATATCTGTACCCAAATACCATGGTAGCAGTTAAAGCGACTGGGGCTGAGTTAAAAGACTGGTTGGAATGCTCTGCAAATCAGTTTAATCAAATTGATCCAACCTTGAGTGCTCCTCAAAACTTGATTAACCGCGCCGGCCACCCAACCTATAACTTTGACGTAATTGATGGTTTAACTTACAAAATTGATGTGACCCAACCGAGTAAGTTTGATCGGGATTGCAAAGTCGTTAACCCAGATGCAAATCGAATTGTTGACTTGGCTTATACAGATGCAGACTCAAAGGTTATCACCGGTGATGATTTGGCTGCTATGTCATTTGTTGTAGCATCAAATAACTACCGTGCATTTGGTGGGGCATTTGCAGGTACAGGTTCTGATCATGTAGTACTTGAGCTACCTGATACCAACCGTGATGCATTGTCTGCTTATATTACTGAGCAATCAAAGCCTAATGCTACTGGCGGATATGATGCTAAGGTTGATCCATCAGCTGATTACAACTGGGACTTTAAAACCATAGATAATGCCACCGTGGCATTAGACATTCGTTTTGAAACTCAAGACAGCGATGTTGCCGACAAGTTCGTTGCTGATAACCAACAACGAAAAATGGTCAAGTTACCTAAAACAGCTGATGTAGTGTCAGGATTTGCTATATACAGCATCGACCTAACAACGCCGGTTGCTGCTAAGTAATAATTAACCAATAAAAAAGGCGCTATATGCGCCTTTTTCTTAATACCATTGCAAGATATAAGCATAACGTTATCACATCAACTGTATTGTCAGACAATTATTGTTCAAATCACCACTCCTCAAACAACTGGGCCATTTTTTGGATCTGTATTAATGGAACATGATGCTGGTTTCGTTGAGCGCAAAGCTGTTGATGCGGCTCATCTTTAGGTTGTCCAACTAATACTACATTAACTTTATAACCTAATGCTTTAGCCGCTGCCTCATAAGCCATAAATTCCCACTTGGCAATATTGGTATTATCGCAAATCACAATCGGTTCACTTCGGGCTAATGCTTGGATAAATGCTGTTAAATTAGCCTGATGATACTGCGCAATTTTTTGCGGATTAAAGCGATATTCACCTTGATAATAAAAATAGCGATCTGTTGAAAAGTAACCGTGTTGTCGAATATGAATCGCCTGCTCAATACCTTGAGATATAATAAATTGTTCAGCCCAATAAGACTTACCACTACCAGGTAAGCCACGCATGATAATGGCTAACTTTGGCACTATCACCTCATTGTTCGTCCCATCAACTAACACTTTACTCACTACCAATCACCTTACCCGCTAAAATATCTGCCACTAAACTTGGTAAAATATCACCTGCTTTACCGGTAAAATGATATTGGAACTGACTGTGACGATCAGCAGGATCGAGATTAACTTCTACCGTCTGTGCACCATGATGATTAGCGCTATCGACAAAACCGGCTGCAGGATAAACGGTACCAGAGGTGCCGATGGCTATAAACAAATCACAATTATCTAAGGCATCGTGAATTCTATCCATACCAAAGGGCATTTCGCCAAACCACACAATATGTGGTCTTAAACGCTTACCAGGAATACAACAGGTACAGCAATTGTCAGCGCCAAATGGCTCACGTAAAATAAATGTTTGTAATGATTGTGGACAGCGACCTTTAGCAAGTTCACCGTGCATATGCAGCAATCGTTTAGAGCCTGCTCGCTCATGCAAATCATCAACATTTTGGGTTATAACTAACAACTCACCCGTAAATTCGGTCTCAAGCTTGGCTAATGCTAAATGTGCAGCATTGGGAACAACATCATCACTGTGTAATTGTTGCCAGCGACTATTATAAAAACGCTCAACGAGTTCAATATCTCTGGCATAGCCTTCTGGAGTGGCAACATCTTCAATATGATGCTGTTCCCATAAGCCATGCTGATCTCTAAATGTGCTCATACCCGACTCAGCAGATATACCCGCGCCGGTTAGCACTACAATTTGCCGGTACATTGTTTATCCTTTAGTGTGATGATGTAAAATATAATGCCATATACTTTCAATACGATATCAAAAATACGCCCTTACGTTTCAAAATGTTGTGACTTGACGGCCTAAAAAGCCATTTTATCGATAATATAATCATATCGAATTAGCCAAATGGCACAATAATCCCTTAGTATAAGTAAGTTTATTGAGAGATTAGTAACAAATAATATCAACTTCAGCGAGTGTTTTGCTAAATATGCTCCATATAGGTTGATTAAGCACCTTAAGAGGTTTATGTTTTTAAACTCAAGACATATAATGATTAGAATATCCACCGATGAACCGATTGGTTCTGCAATCAAGAGATTAGCAATGACAGATGGAAATCAAGCGCTCAAAAAAGCCGGATTAAAAATAACCCTGCCGCGAGTTAAAATTCTAGAACTGATGCAAGAACCAAATAATCAGCATATCAGTGCAGAAGACTTATACAAAAAGTTACTCGAAATTGGTGAGGAAATTGGCCTTGCTACTGTGTATAGAGTATTAAACCAGTTTGATGATGCTGGTATTCTTAATCGTCATCATTTTGAAAGTGGCAAAGCGGTGTTTGAATTATCGACTCAACAACACCACGACCATTTGGTTTGTCTGACCTGTGATAAAGTCATTGAGTTTTCTGATGATGTAATTGAGCGTCGTCAAGACGAAATCGCCATGCGTCATAACATCAAGTTAACTCACCATAGCTTGTACCTTTATGGTCGTTGCACCAACGACACATGTGATCACGCTGACGAATAGTCTATATGTGGGCAACAAATAAACCAGCAAATTTGCTGGTTTTTTATTGCTTGAAATTTATCATCTGCATCTCTTTTTGGGGTAAAAAGTATAGAACAGGGAGTCGTGCATAGCACACAAGTGCGGATGGCATTGTAAAAAGTCTTATTAAATAAATACGGTTAAATTAACAGTGTTAACCATAGACTGAAACTCAGCACAGATAACAAGGTCGATAATACCACTGTGCTGCCCAAGGTTGATTCATGCTGTTTAAGCTCTGTAGCAATTAAATAAGCATTAACACCTAATGGCGAGGCGCTAAGTAACACTAACATGGCCGTATTTTGTAATGTTAACTGAAACACAAAATGCGCCATCACATACACTAATGCGGGTAACAAGATAATTTTCAAACTACTTGCCACTAATGCTAAACGCCAATGATCGCCAATCCGATAGAAACTTAAATTAGCGCCTAGAACAAATAATGCACAGGCTAATGCCGGTTTTGCGAGTAATGCTAGCCCTGCACTAAGCTGTTCCCCCAAGTTAATACTTATCGCATTAGCTAAAATGCCCAAGCTAATGCTCATCACCACCGGATTGAGTAGCATAGAGCGAGTAAATCGACGCCACGAAAAGCCTTGTTCTTGCGCGCGTGCCGCTAAGATAAATGTCAACGCAAACAAGGTAGCACTGTGAAAAGTAATGATCATAAATACCTGCCCGATCATCGTGTCGCCCAAGGCGGCGGTAATAATCGGTAATCCGACCAATACAGTATTAGAATAACTGCTGCCTAGGGCAAAACGGCACTGGCATCTCGGCTTTGTTGTGCTACGGGACTACAATATCGATTAATTAGATAACCAATGGTAAATACCACCACGACCGGTATATAAAAAGCCAGCAACGCAAGTGGATCAATACTTTGTGCCAGTGGCGCAGCTAACATATTGATAAATAAAAATGCCGGAATGCTGACATAAAAAGTGAATTTGCTGATGCCTGCAATATGTTCTTGAGTAAAAAAGCCCACTCGGGTTAAGCCATAGCCTAGGGTGACCATAAACATTAACGGGAAAATAATACTCACTATATGCATAACAACCTTACTAACGCTGAGGTAACCTAAACTTATAATACGTGATAACAATCTCAACCGTACTGAGAAAAAAGCAATAAAAAAGGCGCCTAAGCGCCTTTTTAAGCCGAGTAAATATTACCAGCCAGTACGAATACGTAATGCTTTACCGATATCAGCTAAAGAGCGAACAGTCGTAACACCAGCAGCTTCTAAAGCAGCAAATTTATCAGCAGCAGTACCTTTACCACCAGCGATAATTGCGCCAGCATGACCCATACGCTTACCTTCTGGTGCAGTAACACCAGCAATGTAAGACACAACAGGCTTAGTTACGTGTGCTTTGATATATTCAGCCGCTTCTTCTTCAGCGTTACCACCGATTTCACCGATCATTACAATCGCTTCAGTCTGTGGATCGTTTTGGAACATTTCCAATACGTCAATGAAGTTAGTACCAGGAATTGGGTCGCCACCGATACCTACACAAGTAGATTGGCCGAAACCTTCGTCAGTCGTTTGCTTAACCGCTTCGTACGTTAATGTACCAGAGCGAGAAACAATACCAACTTTACCTGGCTTGTGAATGTGACCAGGCATAATACCAATCTTACATTCACCAGGAGTGATTACGCCTGGGCAGTTAGGACCGATCATGCGAACGCCAGTTTCTTCAAGCTTCACTTTCACTTGCAGCATATCAAGTGTAGGAATACCTTCAGTGATACAAACGATTAGCTGAATGCCAGCATCGATTGCTTCAAGAATTGCATCTTTACAAAATGGTGCAGGAACGTAGATAACAGTTGCTGTTGCACCAGTTTGTGCTACTGCATCTTTAACTGTGTTAAATACTGGAAGACCAAGGTGAACTTGACCACCTTTTCCAGGAGAAACACCGCCAACCATTTGCGTGCCATAAGCAATCGCCTGCTCAGAGTGAAAAGTACCCTGACCACCAGTGAAACCTTGACAGATCACCTTGGTATCTTTGTTAATTAAAACAGACATTATTTGCCCTCCGCAGCTTTAACAACTTGCTCAGCCGCGTCAGTTAGACTTGTTGCCGCGATGATATCAAGACCAGACTTAGCCAATACTTCACGACCTAATTCGGCGTTAGTACCTTCAAGACGAACAACTACTGGCACTTTAACGCCAACTTCTTTAACTGCACCGATAATACCTTCAGCGATCATATCGCAACGTACGATACCACCGAAGATGTTAACCAATACTGCTTTAACATTGCTGTCAGAAAGAATGATTTTAAAGGCTTCAGCAACACGTTCTTTAGTTGCTCCACCGCCAACGTCTAAGAAGTTAGCTGGTTTGCCGCCGTGTAGGTTTACGATGTCCATTGTACCCATTGCTAGGCCTGCACCGTTCACCATACAACCTACGTTACCGTCTAAAGCAACATAGTTTAATTCAAATTTAGCAGCATGTGCTTCACGAGCATCATCTTGTGATGGGTCATGCATCGCTTTGATTTTTGGCTGGCGATATAATGCGTTGCCATCAATACCAATTTTGCCATCTAAACAGTGAAGGTTACCTTCAGTAGTGATAACAAGTGGATTGATTTCTAATAATGCAAAATCATGGTCGTTAAACATGTTCGCAAGACCCATAAAGATCTTAGTGAACTGCTTCATTTGTGTTGGGTTTAAACCTAACTTGAAGCCAAGATCGCGAGCTTGGAAAGCTTGCGGACCCGTTAACGGATCGATGATTGCTGTATGAATAAGTTCTGGCGTTTCTTCAGCCACTTTTTCAATTTCAACACCACCTTCAGTCGACGCCATGAACACAACGCGACGAGTGCTACGGTCAACAACTGCACCTAAGTACAATTCGTTGGCGATATCAGTACAGCTTTCAACTAGAATTTTAGCAACTGGCTGACCTTTAGCATCAGTCTGGTACGTTACTAAGTTCTTGCCTAACCAGTTTTCAGCGAATGCTCTGATTTCGTCTTTACTACCGGTAACTTTAACGCCACCTGCTTTACCACGGCCGCCTGCGTGTACTTGACACTTAACAACCCATAAATTTCCGCCAATGTGGCCAGCTGCTTCAACTGCTTCTTGAGCAGTATCACATGCAAAGCCTTCAGAGACTGGTAAACCATATTCGGCAAATAAAGATTTTGCCTGATACTCATGCAAATTCATGATGATCTATCCATATACTTCTAATCAAATCCAACTGGCTCAATATGAGCCAGCGACGAGGGTTTATCTACTGACTTATAGATCAAGCAGCAGACGAGTTGGATCTTCTAAGAAGTCTTTAATCGCAACTAAGAAGCCAACTGACTCACGACCATCAACAATACGATGATCGTAAGAGAGTGCTAGGTACATCATAGGCAGGATTTCAACCTGACCATTTACTGCCATTGGGCGATCTTTAATAGCATGCATGCCTAAGATTGCGCTTTGTGGCAGGTTCAAAATTGGAGTCGACATTAACGAACCGAACACACCACCGTTGGTGACTGTGAAGTTACCGCCAGTCATATCTGCAACAGATAGCTTTCCGTCACGGCCTTTGATAGCCAATTCACGAACTGCTTTTTCAATTTCAGCAAGACTCATGGTATCGGTATCACGTAATACTGGTGTTACCAGACCACGAGGTGTCGATACTGCAATGCTGATATCAAAATAGTTGTGATACACAATATCATCACCGTCAATAGACGCATTCACTTCTGGAAAACGCTTTAACGCTTCTGTTACTGCTTTGATATAGAAAGACATAAAGCCTAAACGAATACCATGGCGTTTTTCAAAAATGTCTTGATACTGTTTACGAATATCCATGATTGGCTTCATGTTGACTTCGTTAAACGTGGTCAACATTGCCGTTGAATTTTTCGCTTCTAAAAGACGTTTAGCAATGGTTTTACGAAGACGTGACATTGGAACACGCTTCTCACTACGACCTTCAAGTGGTGCAACAGGTGCAGCTGGCGCGGTTTTAGCTGGTGCAGACTTAAGAAATGCATCAACATCATCCTTAGTCACACGTCCGCCAACACCAGAACCTTTAATTTTGCTGGCATCAAGATTGTGCTCTGCAATCACACGACGTACTGAAGGACTCAATGCATCGTTAGATTCATCAGTAGCCGCTTCAGTAGATGCCGCAGCAGAAGGCGCTGACGCTTCAGCTTTAGTCACTTCTTGGCCAGAAACTGCACCAGCGACAAAATTAGCAATCACTTGCTCGCCTAAAACGGTGTCACCTTCTTGGAATAACAATTCAGAGATTGAACCGTCTTCAGGTGCAACCACTTCTAAAACAACTTTATCAGTCTCGATATCAACTAAGTTTTGATCACGAGTCACCTGCTCACCAGGTTTAACATGCCAAGTAGCAATAGTTGCATCAGCAACAGATTCTGGTAATACGGGTACCTTAATTTCGATACTCATGGAAAGCTTCCCTTATATAAATTATCTATTACGACAGTTTTAATGCGCTATTAACTAATGATTCTTGCTGCTGTACGTGCAAGCCAGGATAACCACATGCTGGTGCAGCAGACGCTTCACGACCGGCATAAGTTAATTGACCACCTGCAGGAATATTAGCCCAGAAATGATGCTGACTACAGTACCATGCACCTTGGTTTTGCGGTTCTTCCTGACACCAAACAAAATCAGTAACATGTTGATAAGTTTCTAATGCTGCACGAAGTTCCACATCAGGGAACGGATACAACTGCTCAACACGCACGATGGCAACGTTAGTGATATTCTCTTTGCGACGTTTTTCAAGTAACTCGAAATACACCTTGCCACTACAGAATACAACACGGTCAACTTTACTTGCGTCTAAGGTATCAACCTCACCGATGATATTTTGGAAAGTACCTTCAGCAAGCTCTTCTAAGCTAGACACAGCTAATGGATGACGCAATAAAGATTTAGGCGACATTACCACTAATGGACGACGCATCGGACGAACAACTTGACGACGAAGCATGTGATAAACTTGCGCCGGAGTTGATGGCACACACACTTGCATATTGTGGTTAGCACATAGTTGCAAGAAGCGCTCTAAACGGGCACTTGAATGCTCAGGGCCTTGACCTTCGTAACCATGAGGTAGCAGCATAGTGAGACCACATAAACGGCCCCATTTTTGCTCACCAGATGATAAGAATTGATCAATTACCACTTGGGCGCAGTTAACGAAATCGCCAAATTGCGCTTCCCAAATGGTTAACCCACCTGGTTCTGCTGTGGCGTAACCGTATTCAAATGCCAACACTGAAGCTTCAGACAATACCGAGTCAATAATATCAATTGGCCCTTGCTCATCAGCCACATTACGCAAAGGTAAATAGGTAGTGCCGTCTTTTTGGCTATGCAATACCGCATGACGATGGAAGAATGTGCCACGACCAGAGTCTTGACCAGTAATCCGCACACGCTTGTTGTCTTCAAGGATAGAAGCATAAGCTAGCGTTTCTGCGAAACCCCAATCAAGTAACTTCTCGCCTTTTGCCATCGCAGTTCTGTCGCCATAAATTTTGGCAACGCGAGATTGCAGCGGATGATTATCAGGAATATCGACTAACTTATTGGCTAAGTTTTGTAGACGGTCCATCGACATCGCACCGGCATAATCTTCATCCCATTCACGATTGAGATAAGGTGTCCAATCAACCGTATGCAGCGTCATTGGACGCCACTCTTTAACAACACAATCCCCGGCATCTAATGCATCACGATAATGATTAATCAAACCAGTCACTTCATCGGCTGGAATACTATTTTCAGCGATTAACTTATCTGCATAGATTTTACGTGGCGTTGGATGTTTTTTGATTTTAGCGTACATTAGCGGCTGTGTAGCACTAGGCTCATCAGCTTCGTTATGGCCATGACGGCGATAACACACTAAATCAATAACCACATCGCGTTTAAACTCATTACGATAATCAACTGCAAGTTGCGAAATAAACGCCACCGCTTCTGGATCGTCAGAGTTGACATGGAAAATTGGCGCCTGAACCATCTTAGCAATATCAGTACAATATTCGGTTGAACGAGTGTCGGCATGGTTAGATGTGGTAAAACCAACTTGGTTATTGACCACAATCCGAATGCTACCACCAATGGTAAAACCACGTGTTTGAGACATGTTAAACGTCTCTTGCACAATGCCTTGACCCGTTATAGCAGAGTCACCATGAATAGTAATTGGCATCACTTGCAGGCCATCTTTACAACCACGACGATCTTGACGAGCGCGAACTGAACCAATAACCACTGGATTAACGATCTCTAAGTGAGATGGGTTAAAGGCTAACGCTAAATGGACATTACCACCTGGCGTTTCAAAATCTGATGAGAAACCCTGATGATATTTAACATCACCTGAACCATGGGTATCAGCGTGTTTACCAGCAAATTCGTCAAACAATTCAGCAGGACGTTTACCTAACACGTTAATAAGCAGGTTTAAACGACCACGGTGAGCCATGCCAACAACGATTTCTTTGGTACCCGCTTCACCGGCACGGTAAATGATTTCACGCATCATAGGAACGAGCGAATCACCACCTTCTAGGGAGAAACGTTTAGCTCCAGGGAATTTAGCACCAAGGTATTTTTCGATACCTTCTGCAGCATTCAACCCTTCAAGAATACGCTTTTTAACATCGTTACCGTATTGGGCTTTACCTAATGTCGGTTCAAGACGTTGTTGGATCCAACGTTTTTCATCGGTATCAGTAATATGCATGTATTCAGCACCAATAGAGCCACAGTAGGTGCTCTTTAATGCATGAATAATGTCAGCAAGCTTCATGGTTTCACCGCCGAGGGCGAATGAACCAGTATTAAACTGACGCTGCATGTCTTCTACAGTTAAGCCGTGATAAGCAGGATCTAACTCCTGAACAACCTCACGCTTCCACAATCCTAATGGATCTAAATTGGCATTTTGATGGCCACGGAAACGATGGGCATTGATCAATTGCAGGACTTTAACTTGCTTCGCGTCTAGCTCTGGATCGGTTACGCTGTTTGCGTTTTTAAAACGACCTTCTAGGGCTAAGCTACGGAAATAGTCACGGACTTTAGAGTGGGCTGTTTCGGGTACGTCTACTGAAGCACCGTTAACGGGAGGGAGATTATCAAAAACAAGCTGCCAATCAGCAGTAACTGATTGCGGATCTTCTTGATAGGCTTCATACATCTCTTCTACGTAGGTCGAGTTCGAACCACTTAAATACGACGACTCGAGCCAAGCTTTCATGATGCCTTGGTGCATTGTTATTCCTTTCAAACTTGATACACGTGCTAGCCATAAACATAACAGTGAGTAACATAAGTTACATCACACGTAGACTGAAACTATCTTAAAAAGCCTAATTTCAGGAGGTATTGCATAAACACACAAAAGAGCCATCCCCGTTATTGGAGATGACTCTTAATAGAGCTAATAAGTCAGACTATTTTGCTCTTCTTGGTGCATTAAACTGCCCGCTTTAGCAACATCGACTTAATATGACCAATCGCTTTCGTTGGGTTTAATCCTTTAGGACAAACATCAACACAGTTCATGATGCCATGACAACGGAACACACTGTACGCATCATCTAGATCAGATAAACGCTCTTCAGTTGCCGTGTCGCGGCTGTCAATTAAGAAACGATAAGCATGTAATAAGCCACTTGGTCCGATAAATTTATCCGGATTCCACCAGAATGATGGACAAGCAGTTGAACAACATGCGCACAAGATACATTCGTATAAACCATCTAAATGAGCGCGCTCTTCAGGTGATTGTAAATGTTCGCGAACAGGTGCCTTTTCATCATTAATCAGGAAAGGCTTAATCTTTTCATATTGCTTGTAGAACTGAGTCAAGTCGACGACTAAATCTCGAACTACTGGCATGCCTGGTAATGGACGGACTTCAATTTTCTTCCCTTTAAAGGTTGAAATTGGTGTAATACACGCCAATCCATTTTTACCATTCATGTTAACACCGTCAGAACCACACACACCTTCACGGCATGAACGACGGAACGCAAGCGTTGGGTCTTGTTCTTTCAGTTTAATTAACGCATCTAACACCATCATATCAGAGCCATCTGGCACTTCTAGGGTGTAATCCTTCATATAAGGCTTGGTATCTACATCAGGATTATAACGATACAATGCAAATGTTAATTTCATCTTTTGCAACTCCTGCCTAATAGGTACGTTTTACTGGTGGAAACGCATCGCGCAATTTAGGTGTCATGTTGACATCACGTTTACTCATAGCGGTAGTGACTGGGTCAAATATGCTATGACATAACCAATTATCATCATCACGATCTAAATAATCTTCACGAGAATGCGCACCACGGCTTTCAGTACGGAAGTTAGCTGCATAAGCCGTTGCCAGCGCGGTGGCCATCAAGTTGTCTAATTCTAAGCATTCAATACGTTGAGTGTTAAATTCTGTTGAATTATCAGATAACTTGGCATTTTCAAGACGCTTTTGAATTGCTTGAAGCTGTTCTAAACCTTCTGCCATGGCTTCGCCACTGCGGAAAACAGAGAAATTTAACTGCATGCACAATTGAAGGTCTTTACGGATAACCGAAGGATCTTCACCGTCTTTGTTGCTTTCCCAACGATTAAGACGTGTAAGTGATGCACTTATTTCTTCGTCTGTCGCCGCTTTAGGCTCAGGCGTTTCGTCTAACGCTTTACCTAAATGCTGACCGGCAGCACGTCCAAACACCACTAAATCAAGTAGTGAGTTACCACCTAAACGGTTTGCACCATGTACTGATACACAGGCAATCTCACCCACAGCAAACAAACCTAATACATCTTGCTCGGTGCCATCGTTATTCTGGCGAATAACTTGTCCACTCACTTTAGTCGGTAAACCGCCCATCATATAATGACAAGTCGGGATCACAGGAATTGGACCGTCAGCTGGATCAATGTGGGCAAAAGTACGGGATAATTCACATACACCAGGAAGACGTGCTTCAAGGGTTTCTTTACCTAAATGATCAAGTTTAAGCAACAAATGTGGACCTAATGGACCGTCTAAACCACGACCTTCACGAATTTCAGTCATCATTGAACGTGCTACCACGTCACGAGATGCCAAATCTTTCGCATTAGGAGCATAGCGTTCCATGAAACGTTCGCCATCTTTATTTAAAAGATATCCACCTTCACCACGACAACCCTCAGTCACCAATGTGCCTGCACCAGCAATACCCGTAGGGTGGAACTGCCACATTTCCATATCTTGTAACTGAACACCAGCGCGAGCTGCAATACCAACGCCGTCACCGGTATTGATATGAGCATTGGTGGTAGACGCGTAAATACGCCCTGCACCGCCGGTGGCTAAAATAGTGGCTTTGGCTTTGAAATAAACAATATCACCGGTTTCGATTTCTATCGCAGTACAACCGACAACAACGTCATCTTCATTTTTAACCAAATCTAAGGCATACCACTCAGAATAAACGTCAGTTTTATGTTTAACGTTTTGTTGATATAAACAATGAAGCAGTGCATGGCCTGTTCGGTCAGCAGCAGCGGCAGTTCGAGCGGCTTGCTCGCCACCAAAGTTTCTAGACTGACCACCAAACGGACGTTGGTAAATGGTGCCGTTTTCAAAACGAGAGAAAGGTAAACCCATTTGCTCAAGTTCGATGATGGCTTCGGGACCTGTTTTACACATAAATTCAATGGCTTCTTGGTCACCGATAAAATCGGAACCTTTAACCGTGTCATACATGTGTTGTTCCCAATGATCTTCGTGTGCATTACCTAATGCTACGGTGATACCACCTTGAGCAGAAACGGTATGTGAACGAGTAGGGAATACTTTAGATAACAGCGCGCAGCTCTTACCTTCTTTAGAAATCTGTAATGCTGCTCGCATACCTGCGCCACCGGCGCCGATCACAATTGCATCAAATTCGCGTACTGGAATACTCACTTAAACACCCCACACTATTACTATGCCTGAAGCTAAATAACTCAATGCGATAACAACAAAAGTAAACTGTAGTACACCACGCAACGCTGTATTTTTGACATAATCAGTCAACACTTGCCATACACCAATCCAAGCATGGATAAGCAAAGCAACCAACGTTATAAGAGTAAAGACTTTCATTGGAAGTGAACTGAATAAGCCACTCCAAATTTCGAAAGTTAACGGGGCACTACACGCGATAAAACCTACTAAGAAAATAGTATAACAAGCGAGGATCACTGCACTTGCGCGTAATAGAATATAGTCATGAACACCACTACGTCCAAAACTTGCTGCATTTGTTACCATACCCAAATCCCCGCTATGATTGATAGAACCGCTGCTAAAGCAAACGTAGCTTTAGCTGATGCTGTACCCGAAGCTAACTCTTCCCAGCGACCAGTATCCATAATCAGATGACGAATGCCACCTAACAAGTGATAACCTAACGCGGTTAGAATGCCCCAAAGGATGAACTTCATCACGAAACCATCGAACAAGGATTGTACGCTAGCGAACCCTTCTGCTGATGTTAAAGTCGAATTTAACAACCATAGAAGAATACCAATAGCAAATAGCATGATAACACCGGAAACACGGTGTAGGATTGACGCGATCGCTGTTGCAGGAAAGCGAATCGTCTGCAGGTCTAGATGGACAGGTCTTTGCTTTTTCACGTTCTGCTCACTCAGCTCCGTCGAGCATTATTTTTGTTATATATCTGTTATTTGTTTAACCACTAACGCTAACACTTAGCTTACGTTTTAAAACAAATAACAGATCACTCTAAAACATCTAATCAGTTGAGAAACCACTATTTAGTGCGTAAATTAATCGTTTCTAAACTGTGACGTTAGTCTCCCTTAGGGACGCAGGCAAGTATACTCGCGGGAATTGTCAAATACAAACATCACATTATGCAAAATAAGTTTTTTTACTGTTTTTTTAATTTAATTCAAGCCTAGAGCGGTTTACAGCAGACATATACCTTGGTCTAACGAATTTAAACGCTTATTTAAATTGATCTGTGATCCCGATCCACTGTAAAGTAATGACCGCTTAACATGCCGCACTCATATAGAAGAATGAAGTAAGGAGAACGGGGTATGGCTGATAATATAGCCAAATTAGAGTTACCAGGAAACGATTCAATCGACCTACCTATTAAGAAAGGTACTGAAGGTTTTGACGTTATCGACATCAGTACACTTGGAAAAAAAGGGTATTTTACCTTCGATCCAGGCTTTTTAGCTACTGCATCTTGTGAGTCAGCAATTACTTATATCGACGGTGAGCAAGGTATCTTGTTGCATCGTGGTTATCCAATTGACCAACTTGCTACTGAATCGACATACTTAGATTTATGCTACTTGCTATTGTATGGTGAATTACCGTCTAAAGCTGATTACGAACAATTTGTTTCCACAGTGAAAGAACACACTATGGTTCACGAGCAAATTGCATTCTTTTTCAGAGGTTTCCGCCGTGACGCACACCCAATGGCAATGCTATGTGGTGTAACGGGTGCATTATCTGCTTTCTATCAAGATTCTCTTGATGTTAACAATCCAAAGCATCGTGAAATTGCAGCTTACCGCTTAGTGTCGAAAATGCCGACAATCGCAGCGATGTGCTACAAGTACTCAATGGGGCAACCTTTTGTCTACCCACGTAACGATTTAAGTTACGCAGGTAACTTCTTGTCGATGATGTTTGCTACTCCTTGTGAAGAGTACAAAGTCAACCCAGTTGTTGAAAAAGCGATGGACCGTATTTTTGTATTACATGCTGATCACGAGCAAAATGCATCTACATCTACTGTTCGTTTAGCCGGTTCTTCAGGCGCTAATCCATTTGCATGTATTGCAGCGGGTATTGCTTCGTTGTGGGGCCCAGCTCATGGTGGTGCTAACGAAGCTTGCTTAGAAATGTTAGAAGAAATCGGCAGCGTTGATCGTATTCCTGAGTTTATCGAGAAAGCGAAAGACAAAAACGATCCATTCCGTCTAATGGGCTTTGGCCATCGTGTTTATAAGAACTTCGACCCTCGCGCTAAAGTGATGCGTGAAACCTGTCATGAAGTGCTCAAAGAACTGAAAGTGGTTGATCCATTATTAGACGTGGCAATGGAACTTGAGCGTATCGCTCTTGAAGATGAGTACTTCATCTCTAAGAAGCTATACCCGAACGTTGATTTCTACTCTGGTATCATCATGAAAGCCATTGGGATCCCTAACGATATGTTCACAGTGCTATTTGCATTGTCTCGTACTGTTGGTTGGATTTCACATTGGAAAGAAATGTTAGATCAACCAGGCCATAAAATCAGCCGTCCTCGTCAGTTATACACTGGTGAGTCTGCGCGTGATTTTGTGAGCGTTGATAAGCGTTAATCATCTGATTAACCAAACAGAAAAAAGCGCCGAAAGGCGCTTTTTTGTTACTTAAAGGTAATTTACAACATCTATATAAGGTTGTACTTGTTTGCTTGAGTTCGGAATATCATGACGGTTGATATTATTTCGATAATCTCTCGCGAATATAAACCATCTCTTCTCGAAAAAAATTTTTCTCAATGCCATTATCTTCATTATTGATAATATACTGCAAACTTTTTGAAGCGTCTTGCCAAAATTCCAATTCTTTGTATATGTTATACAGGGCTTTATGAACTGAAACTAACTGATGTTTTGTCAGTGATTTATTTTTTTTATGATTCAAGTAATCATTATAAAGCTTAATCGACTGACTAAGATCCCTTTCAACAAAAGACCCATTACTATAAATCCAAGCTAATATTTTGATAGCTTCAACACCATCGGCTTGTGCATTTTTTTTTGCTTCATTGACATAACGAGTCCCATCACCTGTATAGTATCCAATGTAAAGAAGTGATTTCCAACTTCCCATCGAATAAGCTTTTTCACACCACTCTTCTAGACTATATGGTGCAAACATTGAACTTTTTGCACATTGTTGTGCAGCCTGTTCTACTGTTAAGTTTGGATCGTTAATATCGATTGCATGCCATAAACTATTTGCTTGCACATAGTGGCAAATTGAGTTTAAAACTAACAATATAAAAAGACTTATCCTTACCATTGCAACTCACCATCTGAATTGACCCGTTTTTCAGGAATATGAACCTGAAAAGACTTGATAGCTGACTTATAGGGAAACCCTTCACGGTAAAAGTATTGCTGCTTAAGCGGAGTATCTTCAGCAGAGCCTTCTCTGCAATCATTTTCGGTTAGACACAATATACCTCCAATAAAGTCTACAAAGACAACATTATGTATCCCTTGCTTTTGGATTAAAGTATCAATACCTTCTTGATAAGATGCAGCTTCAACAGCATGCCACCGATGCATGAAAGCCAGTACACGATGTTGAGTCGATTCTTTTATGATACTCACAATATTATTTGTCCAGCTATCATTGCGTTTGCTATGAGTATCTTTACAAATACCCGCCTCGGCATTGTCAGACGAGCAAGCTGCATCAAGACTTGCCATTTGATCTAATGTCATGTCCAAAGCGACTATTTTCAAACCTGCTGTTCTTGCTGCTTTAACAAGTTCACCGTATGCATGAGGAACTAAATATCCCCATGCCCAATTATCATTAAAGTAACGCTGAATAACTTCAAATCCCTTACCTGTACGTTGATAGAATGCCACTTGCTCCTTCATTGATTGTGGTAACATCTCTATAGCAAAATGGGTAAAGCCAGCTGCTTTTAATTGTTTGATCGCTTTAATCGCTTCATATTTATATCCAGCGGTGTTGTGATTAGACTCACCTAGCATAACTAAGCGAGCATTACCTGCAATCGTTTTGTAATTTACATCCGTGTTAATTTTATTCATTATTTGTCCGTGATTTTTATTAAAACTTAACAGTCTAATTTTTGAAATAATACTACTTACACCAATCTGCTACAGAAACAATACCCATCAACTTTTCTTTATTTTCAGCTAACCATACATCGATCGCTGTTGAAGGTTTGAATTCAGAGCCAGTACCCGGCCAGTAGTAATTCCCAGCACTATCTAAACACAGCGCGACATAAACTGGAGTCGAATTAAAAACGACATCTTCACCTTGCTCGACAAGCATTTCATAGTTTATGTTTTTGTGAGATTCACCTTTATAAGTATCGAGGACTTCAGCAAAAAAAACCTGCTTTTCTAATCCATCATTCTGAGCCGTTACTTCCACTTTAGTGACTTTTAATTTAGCAAGATAATGTACATTTTTTATAGCTTGTATAAAGCCGTTTAATTCTGATGAGGCTTCGTTTTGAGCGAGCGCTGGATGGATAACACCTACTAACAAGAATAGGAGAACTATGATATTTTTCATTATGCTTCACTTCCTGCAATCGATGACTTTTGAGTATAAACAGGTAAACTGGAAGATGATGAGTCAAAGTTAGAAGGAACAACAAAAGCATCCCACACCTCTTTTTTATACTTAGAAACTTTCACACTATTACTTTGATTACCTCCGAGCATAAATAAATAATGACCATCAACGCTTTGCCCTACTACAAAAGCAACATGCCCGCCCCCTTGTCTTGATTTGATGCCTATAGCACCGTAAACAGGTTGAGTTATTGGTTTACCAAAATCAATCCACGATTTGGCTCTAAAAGCATTTTTTACAGGTTCAATATTATTTTGTTTCATCACCCAAGCAACAAAAGAGCCACACCAGGCATTTTGACCACCACTGTCATCACTTCCCCAAAACTTAGAAGCTTTAAAATATTCTAAAATTTTAGGGTTTGCTTTAGTACCTGCAACTTCGGATTCACCCACCTCATTAACAGCTGTTTTCATCCAAAAAGCATTAGTTACAGGCATTTTTAAAGAGGTATTTACATTAGGAAGTACGGCTACACTCAACAGTTTTTCATTCATCTTTCGATGAGTTCGACCATTAGCGTCAATTTTGCCATCTGGACGTACCATATTAAGTACTTTGCTTTGAAATAATCTAATCGCTGCAACAGTTTTAGAGTTTTCAGGCCTAGAGCCTAAACAGCCATCAACAATTAAAGGTTTTGTAGGGGGAATGAGTTTAAGTAGTTTGTTTAAACCGCTTTGTACTGTTTTTACATCGTTTACATTGTTAGCTCCACCCAGCCCGACAGCTTGAGTTATTTTTATTGATGACATCGTATTATCCTTGTCATTATTGGTGTAAAGCAGAAGTTAAATCTGCAGATTTAGTACTTAATAATATTCTGATAGTAATTAACTTTTTTCGCACCTAGATTGTGTTGGGCTAGAGGCTGAATACCTTCTTCACTGAGGAGCTCCCCAAACCTGCTCAATAATGACCATCGGATTAAATGGTTTTTTTAATGATTCGATACTTTCCAATTGAGTTTTTATATTTTCAGTAAGGTTTTCATACTCTCGAGCAGAAGCTACTGTAGATTTAGGAAAAACTAAAAGACGTATATTATTAATTTGCTCACTTATAGCCTGAGACTTTTCAACCTTATTCTGCTCTTGCAATATCAGTATAGCGCGAGCTAAATTAAAGACTTCAGGCTGAGCACAATTATATAGCGCATCATCAAAAAGCTTACCCAG
>NZ_JACJER010000280.1:0-1294 GCF_014164185.1 Shewanella sp. SG44-6
AGCTATCAAGCTATTGCTAACGAAGGAGTTAATTATTATCTTCCGCTATGGCAAAGCGCATTGACTCAGCTAATTATGAATCAAACACCAGCCTATATATCGACTGGAGAGATATTTAATTTACTGGTAGTCAATGAAACACATTTAACCTTAAACGATCAACTCGAGCAGCTTATAGGCTTACCGATTGACCCACATTCACTTATCAGGAGATTTAAACATGCTGGAACTACGCAAGAGTAAAACACTCTCGTATTTACTATTGTCAGCTACGTTGTTTAGTAGTGTGGCTTTCGCAAAAGAATCGGCAGAAAAAACCGCCCATACTTTAACAGCTGAACAAGTTTATCAAGGCATAAAATCCAATTTAGAAACCAACCTTTACTCCTTACCCCCACGAGTTCAAGGCCACTATGCTATACGCCAATTCCGTATGACTGGGGAACCAAAATACGCTAACGGCTCATTAATTGATCTCCTCACTATTGCTGAACGTCAAGCTTACTATTCATGTAATCTGGATAAGCCCGGTTTTATTAAAAGTGAATCAAAAATTGAGGCGGATAAATTAGGTTCAGGCCCACGGGCTATTGCCCGTAAAGAAGCCATCGCTCCCTACCCTAATTTTATGTTATATACCGACGTGCTATTGCGCTATGCCAGTCGAGTGGATGAGTTTGGTTTTACCGGACCTTGTCATGATTTAATGATAAAAACCCTAAAAAATGCTAATTTAGAGCCTGCTTTCACTGATACAAAAATGATTAAGGCTTGGGCCGCGCAGTTAATCAACTATGTATATTGGGCCAAACAAATCGGCGTTGGCGACTATTACCAAGCTTACAAACAAGCTTTTATTAAAACCTATCCAGATAGCAATGATGATAAACTCAAAAAAGGCCAATATAAAAACAAAGTCTATGGTATGACTCACTTTATTTTTTCTGCCAGCGAGTATTATCAACACCCTGTCGATCCAAAAGAATATCAGTGGATTTTAGATTACTTTGAGAAAAATATTGATCGTATTCTGACCGATACGACTGAAGATATTATTACTGAAGTTGGGATTAGTTTCTTAATTACGGGTAACGGCGATAACCCAGTTGTGGATAAAGTGAAACAACACGTGATTGCGGCTTATGATCCAAAAATCATGATGATCCCGTCACCACATGGCAAAGCTGAATTATCTTCTGGTGAACACAGAAACGTGCTAGCAATATTATTTAAATACGGACCTTTGTGTAATGTTTCAGGCCAATTTAATAACATCATTGCTAGCACGTTTCTG
>NZ_JACJER010000281.1:0-1234 GCF_014164185.1 Shewanella sp. SG44-6
ACTTTTGGACAAAAGCTAGTTAGATTTTTTACTCTATTTAATTGGTTTCGGATTAATATTTGTAAGGCAATTATAGAACGTTATTAAAGCCGATGAACAGGTGGTCCTTCCGCCTTGCATGAATGTTCATCAAAAACTAATTTAGTCAGAGCTAGCAGCAGTCTGAGCAGTTCAAAGCTGTATAAAGTGATTAATAGCGATTAATTACACCAGAACCACCAGATAGTAACGCAGCACCAAATTGCGCATGCTGCAGTCGAAGACTGAACACTTCTACTGGATACGAATGCCGAGTTTCAGGAAATGACAAGCCCCAAAGAAATGGGGCTAGTCCGTATATTTTTAGCTGCGCCCTCTGCTGGCAACCACTACCCACATCTATTGGTCACGACAAAGAGCGAAGTACCCTTCATTTATCACCATGTATGCGATTTTGCTTGAACCAAATATTCGTCCAAGGTTTGTTGGTCTGCCGATTTAACCGTCATTCCTTTAGGGCCCGCGCCGATTACAGTAAATTGCTTTGCTGGTTCACCATGCTGTTTAAACTCAGTTAACTCAGCCGAATTCTCTTTAAACACCCATAAGCGGCCGTCTTCAACTTCAGTAACAAAACCGGGCAAATCGAATTCACTCGCGTGGGCAACACAAGCAAATAATCCTAAACCTAGTAGTGACATTAACGCTGTTTTTTTCATAGTGATATCCTCATTTGGCGACATAGGTGTCATTTAACTGTCTTTATGTAACACCGCCAGAATACATATGAAATATGACATATATGTTAATTCAGATGTAATTTATGACATTTCTTCGCGTTTAATGCATTTTATATCGCTCTATGTCTTGGAAGCTTAATTGAGATAAGCGCCGCTAACGCAATAAATGCCGCCGATATCCACAGACAAGCCGCCATGCCATACACTTGATACACCCAGCCAGACAACACAGTCCCGATCAAGCGTCCCATAGCATTAGCCATGTAGTAAAAACCCACATCTAACGATACGCCATTTTCATCCGCATAACTGACGATAAGATAGCTGTGTAATGAAGAGTTGATCGCGAATAAGGCGCCAAACAGCATCAATCCCCAAATCAGTATATTCGCGGCATGGAAGTCATAACTTATCGCCAGCGCAATGCCTGCCGGCACTATGCTCAATATCGCCGCCCAACCTAAGGCGCTACGTCCATCGGGAACCTTGTTTTGGCTCGCCGACTTTGTCCCCGT
>NZ_JACJER010000282.1:0-1213 GCF_014164185.1 Shewanella sp. SG44-6
ATGGCGGATTTCACTCCTGACTTAGTGATCACTGTTTGTGATAATGCTGCGGGAGAAACCTGTCCTTTGTGGTTAGGTCAAACACTTAAATTACATTGGGGTTTACCCGACCCAACATCAATCGATGCCCCCGATATAGATGAGCAATTTAGCTATGTTATAGAAATACTTGAAAATCGTATAAAGGCATTAATCTCCTTGCCGCTTTCGGCAGGTATAGAAGCTCAAAAAGCATCATTACAATCAATTGCGAGCCAATTTCCACTTATTCAAAGATAAGCGGTTTGTATTTAATTGGTGTTCATTCAACTGATTAAAATAGCAATATCTTTTTGCTTTATCGTTTTCATGTATACCAAGGAAGTTTGATTATGCTGCAACTATTTTCCGATTTAGCGAGCTGGCTAACCTTTGGGGTAATGGGTTTAGATCCCAATACTAAGCTTGCCGATGCGGTGCATTTTTTTATTTAAGATACCACTAAGATTTTTGCACTCCTGTTGCTGATGATTTATGCCATCGCCTTGGTGCGGGCATCGCTCAATGTCGAGCGCGTTCGGGATTACTTGGCGGGAAAAAATCGTTTTGTCGGTTACTTTATGGGATCGGGTTTTGGCGCGGTTACTCCATTCTGCTCATGTTCGAGCATTCCGGTATTTTTAGGTTTTACCTCGGCGGGGATCCCTGTGGGGATCACTATGGCGTTTTTGATCACGTCACCGTTAATTAATGAAGTGGCCGTTCTGCTGCTGGTAAGTCTGCTGGGCTGGAAGTTTACTGTGATATACGTGCTGGTCGGCATGTCAGTGGGTATGTTGGCGGGGGCATTTTTGGACACGATCCGCGCTGAGCGTTGGCTGCAGTCCTTTGCCGCCAAAACACTCGAGCAAGGAAAGGCACAGGCGAGTCACGATAATAGCGAGGGTATGACATCAACATCCATGACGTTAACGGAACGGCATGAATTTGCGAAAAGCGAGACCCTAGAGATTTTTGGCCGAGTGTGGAAATGGGTCATTATTGGGGTTGGGCTTGGCGCCGCACTCCATGGATTTGTGCCTGACGGTTGGATCGAAGCTCACTTAGGTGATGGTCAATGGTGGTCTGTTCCTGCGGCGGTATTGATTGGTATTCCTCTGTATTCCAATGCCACAGGGGTTATCCCTATCATGGAGAGCCTTATCACTAATGGCTTGCCCGTAGGGACAACATT
>NZ_JACJER010000283.1:0-1206 GCF_014164185.1 Shewanella sp. SG44-6
AACAAATGGTGTAGCTGCAGAAACAGACCTTACAATCACTGGTGGTGGCAAGGTCTGTTTCTGCAGCTACACCATTTGTTGCCGCCGCCACGTTCATTGCGGTACCGCCAACTGTTAGGGAGTTTTGACCTAATGATGATGCTTTGATATTAGACAGTGACAAACTAATTGTTTCATTGGCATTAGAACCAATTTGGAACGATTTAGTGCCAAATGAACCGTCAAGTAATTTCTGGCCACCAAATGAGGTAGTGTCAGCAATACGAGTTAATTCTGACTGCAAAGATGAAATTTCTTTTTGTAAAGACTTACGGTCATCACTTGAGTTTGAACCGTTAGCTGATTGTAAAGATAGATCACGCATACGTTGCAAAATGTTAGTCGACTCTTGCATTGCACCTTCGGCAGTTTGTGCCATTGAAATACCATCGTTAGCATTGCGTGTTGCAACGCCCAAACCATTTATTTGACTGGTTAAACGGTTAGAAATTTGTAAGCCTGCGGCATCATCTTTCGCGCTATTAATACGCAAACCTGATGATAAACGTTCCATTGACGTTTTAAGACCGTTGTTGGCACCATTTAAGTTATTTTGTGCCTTCATTGATGTGACGTTTGTATTTACTGAAATAGCCATGATGTTGCCCTCTACCTAACTTGAATAGTGCCTGCTTGTTCAGTCAGGCAAAGTTTATTTTCTACATACAATGTAACGGCGATATATAAAAAACCTTTAGGAAAAAGTTATCATTAATTTATATTGAACAGCGATAAACAAAAAAACCATATAAATCAAATAATAAAAAACAGGTCAAATGACCTGTTTTTTGTTAAGGATAGGTTTAAATTAACTAACCACCTAATAACGACAATGCAGTTTGCGGGATCTGATTAGCCTGAGCCAACATTGCAGAAGAAGTTTGCGATAGAATTTGCTGCTTAGTCAACTCGGCTGTTTCTTTTGCAAAATCGACATCTTGGATACGACTACGTGCATCTGACACGTTAGATTGGATATTGTTCAAGTTATTAATGGTAAAGCTCATTCTATTCTGAATTGCACCTAAATCTGCACGCTGATTATCAATCTGACCGATAGCGGCATCAATAACACTTATCGCATCTTGCGATTTGGCAGCATCGGTAATATCTAAGCTTTCAACAGATTTAAATGCAGAAGCTGAACTATTAAACTCTGTAGCAGCT
>NZ_JACJER010000284.1:0-1204 GCF_014164185.1 Shewanella sp. SG44-6
TAAAAATAAAAAAGGAAGCCTAAGCTTCCTTTTTTAGTGTTCACTAAAGTCGCTATTACGCGATGATTTTAGCTACAACACCTGCACCAACTGTACGGCCACCTTCACGGATAGCGAAACGTAAACCGTCGTCCATCGCGATTGGGTAAATCAGGGTAACTACCATCTTGATGTTATCACCAGGCATAACCATTTCTACGCCTTCTGGTAACTCAATTGTGCCTGTTACGTCTGTTGTACGGAAGAAGAACTGTGGACGGTAACCTTTGAAGAATGGAGTATGACGTCCGCCTTCTTCTTTTGATAACACGTACACTTCTGATTCGAATGTAGTATGCGGGTTAATTGAACCTGGCTTAGCTAGTACTTGGCCACGTTCTACGTCATCACGCTTAGTACCACGTAATAACACACCACAGTTTTCGCCAGCACGACCTTCGTCAAGTAACTTGCGGAACATTTCTACACCAGTACAAGTTGTTTTAGTTGTTGGACGAACACCAACAATTTCAACTTCGTCTGATACGCGAACGATACCACGTTCAACACGACCTGTTACCACTGTACCACGACCTGAAATCGAGAATACGTCTTCGATTGGTAGTAGGAATGGCTTGTCGATGTCACGAGCTGGTTCTGGAATATAAGTGTCTAAAGCTTCTGCAAGCTCAAGGATCTTAGCTTCCCACTCTGGCTGGCCTTCTAGTGCCTTAAGAGCTGAACCTTGAATTACTGGTAAATCATCACCTGGGAAGTCGTATTCTGAAAGAAGCTCACGCACTTCCATTTCAACTAATTCTAGTAATTCTTCGTCATCTACCATGTCACACTTGTTCATGAATACGATGATGAAAGGTACGCCAACCTGACGTGAAAGCAGGATGTGCTCACGTGTTTGTGGCATTGGGCCGTCTGTCGCAGCAACTACTAAGATTGCGCCGTCCATCTGTGCAGCACCGGTAATCATGTTTTTAACATAATCCGCGTGACCTGGACAGTCTACGTGTGCGTAGTGACGAATTGGTGTGTCATATTCGATGTGAGAAGTATTAATCGTAATACCGCGCTCACGCTCTTCTGGAGCGTTATCGATTTGAGCGAAGTTTTTAACTTCACCACCATAAGTTTTAGACAAAACGGCAGAGATTGCTGCTGTTAAAGTTGTTTTACCATGGTCAACGTGACCGATGGTGCCCACGTTTAC
>NZ_JACJER010000285.1:0-1201 GCF_014164185.1 Shewanella sp. SG44-6
GGTAAACTCATCGTATTCAAGCAGGCGATAGTAGATAGCAACATTATGGCAAGTTAGAATGATGCTCGATAATGTAAATTACGCACTAAAAACTATTATGATAAACGCCACCTCTTCAAACTAAGCTTGGCTTTGCCATAGTATTTTTGTGTGGATTCTATCAATGCAATCACTTAAGTAAACGATACAAAGATTGTTATACAATTTGGTGAAGTGACAATCAACATATCAAGATTGATCATCGCTTTGTTAAAATCCATAGTCATCTATATCTGTATCCTTTAAAGTAACTCTTTTTAAATAAGCAGCAAGTCTATTCAAATATCCAGTTATGGTTCATATTCGTCGTTAATAAGACCGACTCCAAAACTTGTCACTTACATTGAGTAACTTTATATCAATATCCCTTCGCTGTTTAAGGCAGAGTTTACCCATAGGATGATTCCTCAATCTTCTATGAGCACGATTAAGTATCACTGCACACATCCAAGACCAGATCGTAAAACTCACAGTTAGTCTATATACAGTCGAATATAATCAAGTCTATTTAAATAAGCTCAGTTTTACATACTATCAATATAGGCCGCTTAACCTAACTAAGGGCCATTAAGCTATTAATATGGGTGAGAGTTTTTGTTTTTCGACCGATTGCACTCGACTCATTAAGCATGCATATAAATAAATGATACTTTTAATCGTGCTCTACATAGGATTTTACTATTCAAGTCACTTTGCTACTTAGGATATTTTATTGCTTACAACCTCTTAATTGTGGATAAATCTGTGAGTAAGATGTTCTTAAGCTGGTGCTAACTTAAGTATAAAAATTAATTCATAAATATGACAAAAAAGGCCTTGCACAAAATCTTGTGGTGCCTATAATGCGCATCCACTGACACGGCAGACAGCGAAAGCGGTTACCGAGTTAGGTTGAATTAAGTGCTTCAAAACACTGGATTCAAGGCGAAAAGGAAGTTTGAAAAAACACTTGACGCCGACACGGGAAAGCGTAGAATACGCACCCCAAGCCAACGACCTAGCGTCTTACGGCGATGTCTGAAAAATCGACATCACGCTCTTTAACAATCTAAACAAGAAATCTGTGTGGACATTCACAGGTATTGAGTTATTCGAAATTGTCTTCTGTTCTTCGGAATGTTGGCAATCAAAAAATTTAAACTCAATGCAACGATGAATGTTC
>NZ_JACJER010000286.1:0-1190 GCF_014164185.1 Shewanella sp. SG44-6
GCCCTAGTAACTTGTTTTGTAGTATGCCTTAAAGACTGTCAAGAGGACTTATGACCCCAGTATGATGGCCACCAATCACATGGGTATATATCTCGGTCGTTTTGACATCACTGTGTCCCAATAACTCTTGGATGGTACGAATGTCATGGCCTTTGAGTAATAAAGATGTTGCAAATGAATGGCGGAAAGTATGGGCGGTAACGCGCTTATCTATACCACAGTTAGTGGTAGCTTGCCTTAATGCACGTGAAAAAGCCGTTGGATGAATATGGTGTCTGCACACATAGTTGTCACTTGGGTGCATACAACGGCGGCTAGCAGGAAAGAGATATTGCCAATGAAACTTAGAGGCGTTACTGCGGTATTTTCTGATGAGAGAGATGGGCAATGAAGCAAGTCCAAAGCCATCTGACAAATCCGCCTCGTGGAGCTTTTTTACCTGTTTCATTTGTGACTTTAGAACATCAATCAATCCGTTAGGTAGCATACAAACTCGATCTTTTTGCCCTTTACCTCGGTACACAAAGATAGATTTAGTGGTTAGATCAATATCTTTTACCCTAAGTTTTAAGGCTTCCTTTAATCTTAGCCCTGAGCCAAATAGGATGGCACCAATTAAATAGTGGTAGCCTGACAAATTGCTGATGATCAGTTTTGCTTCTTCGTTAGACAATACCTGCGGTATTCGTTTAGGGGCTTTTGCATAGGGAAATTGTAACTCATTGGGCTCAATTTTTAACACATGGCGACAAGCAAATACAATGGCACATAGAGCCTGTTTCTGGGTGCTCGCCGACACTTCGCACTCCACTGCTAAAAAACAGAGAAATTGTTCAATCAAAGCGGGGGTTATATCAGCGCCATGACGAATATTGCAATGTCGAATGAAATAGCGGTTCCAATAGAGGTAGGATTTTTCTGTTTGATAGCTGTAATGGCGTACCCTGATCTCTGTCCGTATAGCCTCCAAAAATGTTAATTGCCCCATAACCGTTACCTTACCAATGCACTGTGTTTATATACAGTTATAGTTGAAGTTGAGATAATTGCTATGAAAAAGATGCATAAATCGTTGGATTGGCGCATCGATAATACTAACTGTTAAACATTAACTCATTATTATCAATAGTTTGTAATATATATAAAAGTGCTATGCAGACCTCGTAAACACCTATGCATCTTTTTTATCT
>NZ_JACJER010000287.1:0-1169 GCF_014164185.1 Shewanella sp. SG44-6
AACAAAACTGCATGCTAAATAATAATCTAAGTACCACTAAATAATTGAATCAAAATATAAACTCAGATATTGTTTATTCATTAATCAAAATAAATTTAAAAACGAGTAATTCTACAGGCTCGTTATGCACTATGGATCACTATGAATTGGCTTCTTCTAAAAAAAATATCTTCGTTTTTGCTCGCCGCACTGTTATTGGCGTTGGTAGCAGATGTGTCGGTCTTTTCTTTTGTGGAGTATGGCTCAAAAGGGACTAGTTACATCGGCTGCTATGCATATGACGCTATGTTAATTGGTTTTGAATGCAAAGGTTTTTTTGGTAGTAAGGCTGTTTCTATGTGGCTAAATTGGCCCTTGTGGCTTATCTATTCTCCAGTCTTTGCAGTTTTTAGCATCAGGGCTTTTTTAGTTGCTATATTGGTTTGGTCGCCCATAGTCGCTTATGGTTTGTCAGTTTTAAAACTTCGTAAAATAGAAAATGCATAACAAGGCGCAGCAACACGCCGCTGCGCGGCTGGACAGTTTGTAAGTCGCGCTTATGTGGTTTTGCTTCGCAAAAGTATTCCACAACGCACAACTTACAAACTGCCGTTGTGCTAAACGTTATAACTCATTATGAATATTCAGCCCAGAATCACGACATATATCACTTCAGCACTTGGAGGTTATTTTTTAGCGTTCTTTGTTGTCGCTATTGGAATTGCATTGTTTTCTGTTGAAAGCTTGGTTCCACCAATGATCCCGATTTTTATTTTCTCTCTAATAGTGGCAATTCCTGTAACAGTTATATCGTCAATCGTAGGCTACCCAATTTTCAAATTTATATTCCATAAATTGCAATTGCCTATATTCCAAAGGCTGCTCGTATCAGGGGGTATATCATGTATTGCCTGTATTTTTATTTATGCCATTGGATTCAATTTTGCCCTCGGAGCACTTGATTTACCTGATGCTATTGTAAATATGTCGGGTGCACTGCTAATGCTATGTGTTGTAGTTCTCCCATGTTCAGCACTAGTATATTGGTACATTGAAAAATGAGTTATAATCGGGTAGCCAGAGGTATCTAGCCTCCAGCCCCCACACCACCCTGCATGCGGCTCCGCACAGGGCGGTTCATTTAGAACACCTAACTAGCTTTCTGGTTAGGATATTGAACTGCGATCCAT
>NZ_JACJER010000288.1:0-1123 GCF_014164185.1 Shewanella sp. SG44-6
GTCATATTGACAATGTTAAATTGGTGAAAATAATTAATTGTTGGTCTAATAGATTAATTGGGATTCATCTCTATTGAGTTCATCCGTATCTAACCGTAAGTAAGGGCTAGGTATTACTGATTAAAGGAATCGCGATTTTTCTTATTGGTATTGCTATAAACGGGATGGCTTAAATGATGAAATAAAGCTAAAAATTTTATGTGCTAAGTGTAAAAAGTTAAATGTGAATAATCAATAATCAATAATCAATAAGCTTTTCAGTCGTAGTGTAAAATGGATAATTAATAGTGTAATCCAGAAAGAGTGGCGGTAATTAAAGATAATCAAAGTTAATGTGTCACAGCGTAAGCAAAATTAATTGTTAAAGTGTCACACGATAAAATATCCTTGATGATGTAGTATTGTTTCTTCTATATTTTTATGAGGAAAATTATATTTATAAAGTTAACTAAGCTGAAGTAATAATATTTTTATAACTATAACTATGGCTGGGAATGATAATGGCTTTAAGATTGAATGGTTAAGGTGGCGGGTGACGTTAAAGGGCTGTAATAATTAAAGTTCAGCTTAACAGTAAGCTGAACCTTAATTATGAGAATAATGTTAACTTAATATTATTTCAAATCACTCAAATAAAATTTAAGAAGATTTGTCAGTGATGATAAAGTCAACTCGACGAGTTTTTGAACGCTCAGAGCTGGTTAGTCTAACACCATTATCTTCAATAATTTTAGTGCTAGAAACTAACTGGTCGTATGACGCACCTAAAGACACTAAGTACTCTACGATTCCATCAGCACGACGTTGTGCCAGTGCTTTATTGTACTTTATAGTACCTTTATCGTCGGTTAAACCTTGAATGTTAAGTTCTTTATCGACGTGGTTAGCTAAATAAGTAGCAACGCAAGACATGTGCGCATCAAGCTTACTGTATGACTTATCGCTATTCAGTTCGAAATACACAGGTCTAAATCCTACAATCATTTCATCATCTGTTTGTAAGGTATATTCAATACACTCTGGAGAAATTGAAAATGTTTTGATGGGTTCTGATACAGTAACGGGTGCTGATTGACAGCCCGTAAGTGCTAATAACACAACACCTGCTAATGAAAGATTGATC
>NZ_JACJER010000289.1:0-1115 GCF_014164185.1 Shewanella sp. SG44-6
GCTACGGGCAAGGGGAGAACCCCTTAACCCCGACAGCCACATGCTGCGCATGTGAAAAAGTCAAAAGCCTGAAAGATAAAATCAATATGCACACTTTTATGTGGTCTACACTGTTTTTATGTACAGTTATAATGGGGTTTCATCGATTTACGCTAAAAAACGATTTAAAATCGTTCTTTAGTTGTATCGTATTAAAAATAGAAAAATCGTAATCATCTGATATTAATGCCTTTAATTTTTCTGGCAGTGACCTCAAACTCTACTTTAAGCGCAACCTCGGTTTTTTTTTGTCTGTTAGGCACAATTAATTGCTTTACTTCAATAAGATAGCAAATGTAGGATGATATTAATCAATAACTTAAACGGCCGACTTTAAATTTATTTGGCCTTTTAATAAGCTGTTATACGCTACTCAAGGTTCGAGTTACATGAAGCAAGTTTCAAATATCATTCTAGTCATTATTATTTTGATAACTAGCCTCAATATGATCGATTTTCCATGGGAGTTTCGATTCGTTGATGTTAAGAATAATTACCTCTTCGTGATGGTTTTGGCGGTTCTTCTACCATTGTCAGCTTTTTTATGGTCTTTATTCAGAGATTCAAAATCGAGCAAAGTGGTGGGGATAATTTTTTCTGTGTGTTTGGCTGCACCTTGCTACATCGTATTTATATTTTCTTATTCAGATTACGATGACATAAAAAGAAAAGGCATAGATTATTCTTTCGAGGAAATAAATAGATTACAAGCTAATGATAATAGTTACGTGCTCTATAGAACCAATGGTGGTGCTACAACATCCTTTGGCTTAGTTTTACGTTTAGAGAAAGAAACCGGTTTTGGATTAAACGTAGTTAAAGTCATTTATAGTAAATATAAAGCTTCAGAAAGCACTCTGGAATTAACCAGTGACAACCAAATAAAGATGCAGATTCAACCTTACGATAAACATGGTAAAGTAGACGTTATTTTACTGAGTAGGTAGCGTATAACACATATGAGCCTCCCGCCAGTCAATAGGCGAGCCTAACTTATTTGACTGCTTTTGCAGTCAAATTAAAATCAATCAACAAATTCATCTACTTCGTCTGTCATTTAGCTGTCAAATCATCGT
>NZ_JACJER010000028.1:0-41994 GCF_014164185.1 Shewanella sp. SG44-6
ATTGCCGCAGGGCTTTGTTTTACCCTTGCTGCACAAGAATCAAACTCGCCTACTACTGTCCCTTCATCATCTAGCGTGACCATACCGCTTCAGACTTACACAGATGAAACGGTGACCGTTAAACCACAAAATACCTTAGATACACAAACTAAAGTGCGTTTTGCGAAAACGGCTAATTTTGATGCCGATTCTGTGGTTAAAATCGCCCGCCGATTATCCCAAACTGCCTATGTGGATCTTAACGATCCACTGCCAGCTGGTTTAGCTAAAATTTCTTACGATGAATATCGAGATATTCGTTTTAAGCCAGAAGCGTCTATTTGGAAAGCCGAAGGCTTACCCTATCAAATGCAATTATTTCATCGGGGCTTTTATTTCCAAGATTTGATTGAAATTGCCTTAGTTGAAGGCAATCAAGCCACTCATTTAGCCTATAACTCAGAATTTTTTAGTGCAGGCGACGTGCTTAGCCAAAAATTACCCACCCAAGATATTGGCTATTCAGGTTTACGTATCCATTATCCGCTGAATAACCCGGCATATTTCGACGAGCTTATGGTATTTCAAGGCGCGAGTTATTTCCGTGCATTGGGTAAAGGCAGCGATTACGGCTTGTCTTCAAGAGGTTTAGCGTTAAATACAGCTGAGCCTGAAGGTGAAGAGTTTCCGATATTTCGCGCTTTTTGGGTTGAACGCCCAAACACCGACAGTAACTTAATCGTGGTACATGCCTTGCTGGACAGTCCTAGCGTGGCAGGGGCATATCGCTTTTCAGTTAGACCGGGCGATAACACCCATATCGATGTGGAAGCGACTCTATTTCCACGAGTCGATTTAGTTAAAGTCGGCTTAGCGCCTAGTACCAGTATGTTTTTACATTCTATGAATGGTCGTCAAAACACCGATGATTTCAGACCTGAAGTGCATGATTCTGATGCGCTATTAATCTTAAATGGTCGCGGTGAGCGTTTATGGCGTCCGCTAGCCAATCCAAAGCAATTGCAGGTGAGTGCTTTTATGGACAACTCGCCGCAAGGGTTTGGTTTAATTCAGCGTGAACGTAGTTTTGATGCCTACCAAGATCTCGAAGCCCATTATGAGCGTCGCCCAAGTTTATGGGTTGAGCCGGTCGGTAATTGGGGCGCGGGTGAGGTGGTGTTAACCGAAATTCCAACCGACTCTGAAATTCATGACAACATCGTCAGCTACTGGAAGCCTAAACAACCTATCGCAGCCGGTAGTGAGTTTCATTTTACCTATCGGTTAATTTGGGGTAACGAGCCTGAAGTTGACGATGGCACTGTAATTGTGGCGCGTACCGCCAGTGGCCGCGCTGAAATTGCGAAAGCCACACCGAGACGTTTGTTTGTTATCGACTATCAAGTAAAAGAAGGTAATAACGATGACATCCCAGTGGCACAAGTGCAGAGTTCTGCAGGCGTAGTCACCAATGTGGTGGTGTCTCGTCAGCCTAAAACCAACGGTTACCGTTTAGCCTTTGAAATGGACCCACAAGATGCTGAATTGATTGAGCTTCGTGCTGAGCTGAAGTTTACTGGCCCACGTGATGTCGAAACTTGGCTTTATCGTTGGACTCTTTAAATATGAACATGATGCAAGCAGAGGCTGATATTAGCGCCGTCGACCCTATATTGGTCGGTGGTGCTGCCATGCCGCTAGAGCGACCAAGCCCAATGGAAGCGCAAAGTTTACGTGCGTTGTCCGACGGTATGCCACGTAAAAGTATTATTGCCAATGGCGTAAAGTCAGTCACTTTACGTCGCCTGTTAGTGGTTGGCAGCGCTTTTATCATGTCGATAATGGCTATTTACGAGATGGTATCGGTATTTAATGTCGGCGGAGTAACGCCGCTGGAATACATTGTTTTGGTCTTGTTTGCGGTTAACTTTTGTTGGATTGCTTTGGCATTTAGCGGCGGCATAGCTGGCTTTATTATACTACTCAAAAAACCGTCTACAAAAACTGCAGAAAGTATAAAACTGCATACTCGCACCGCAATATTAATGCCGACTTATAACGAGTCACCCGATCGCGTTTTTGCCGCGGTTGAAGTGATGGCCATGGCCTTGGTTGCGTCGGGCGAAAGCCATGCGTTTGATTGGTTTATATTAAGCGACACTACTGACCCTGATATTGCGTTGGCAGAAGAACAGGCATTTTTAATCTTGCGCCATCAAGTCAGCAAAGATGCGCGGGTGTATTACCGCCGTCGGCGTAAAAATGATGCCCGTAAAGCCGGTAATGTGGCCGATTTTTGCAAACGCTGGGGCGCCAGATACGACCATCTTTTGGTGTTAGATGCTGACAGCTTAATGGAAACCCACACTATCGTCAGTTTGGCGAGACGTATGCAGGCAGACCCTGATGCTGGGCTTATCCAAACCATTCCGTATTTAATCAATGGCAATACCCTAATGGCGCGATTACAGCAATTTGCTGCGCGTATTTATGGCCCGGTTATTGGTACGGGTTTATCTTGGTGGACCCATAAAGAAGGCAACTTTTGGGGCCACAATGCCATCATTCGTACTCAGGCTTTTATGAGCGCCGCTGGGTTGCCCAATCTTGCAGGAAGACCGCCATTTGGTGGTCATATCATGAGCCACGACTTTGTTGAAGCGGCTTTGATTCGACGGGCTGGTTGGAGCGTGGTCATTGCCGCAGATCTTCCTGGCTCTTATGAAGAATGCCCACCGTCTATTGTCGATTTAGCCGTGCGCGACCGCCGTTGGTGCCAAGGTAATTTACAGCACTCGCGGGTGTTGTTTAGTAAAGGGTTACATTGGGTGAGCCGTTTACATTTACTCACAGGGATCATGGCGTATTTGTCATCGCCTTTTTGGTTAATGTTGATTTTGTCAGGCTTAATGTTGGCATTACAAGCGCACTTTATTCGCCCCGAGTACTTTACGGATCAATTCTCCTTATTTCCCACTTGGCCGGTGATGGACTCAGACCGTGCACTGCGGTTGTTTTATATCACCATGGGTATATTGTTTGGTCCTAAAATTCTTGGGATCATATTGTTACTGAAAAATAGCTCCATGAGTAAGCAGCTCGGTGGTAGAGGTAAAGCCATGATTAGCGTCGTGGTTGAAGTGATATTGTCGGCACTGATTGCGCCGATAATGATGCTGATCCACTGCGGTGCGGTAATGTCTATTTTAGCCGGACGCGACAGCGGTTGGGCACCACAACGACGTGATGATGGCAGTTTACCTTGGCTAACACTGATTTACCGCCATCGTTGGCACATGTTAATTGGAGCGCTATTAGGTTATGCCGCTGTGCTTGATTCGCTGACCTTGTTAGCTTGGATGAGCCCTGCGTTAATTGGTTTGTGGCTGGCGGTTCTGCTTTCGGCCATGACAGGCTCTGAAGGTTTTGGTTTATGGGTAAAGCGTTTAGCCATACTGGCAACACCTGAAGAAGTGTGTGCCCCCAAGCTAAGTCTAGATTCACAACTACGCCGTAGCGAATACGTTAGCGCTATTGCGCAGCCGTGGACCTTATCAAAACTGCTGCAAGACCCAGAGTTAATGGATCTTCATTTAGCCATTATCGATAAAAGGCCTCATCGTTTACCTGGTTCTGCGGTTGAGTCGCTGGAAGCGATTACCCGGGTTAAGGTGCAAGAAGCACAATGCCAGCACAACATTGCCAGTCTGTTTACCCGTCAAGAATTGGCGTATTTACTGGGCAATCCTTTATTGCTTAAACAGTTACAAAAGTTACCAGAGCAGTATGTCACCGAAGGAATCGTGTCTTTCTGTTAGGTGAGAGTGTGATTTACGGTTGATGTGAAAAAAGCCCTGCCGGTTTATGACAGGGCTTTTGTGTTTCTGGGGGCTTATATCAACACAGTGCGCACTTAAGCTTACAATGACAATAGATGATTATGTGATCGTTATAGATTGTGAGCTGATTATTTATCAGTCATAATTTTAGTCACTAACGTTAACCCGTGACTTTCATCCGTGACGTTAATCCGTAATCATAATCAATCACTTATCAATGGTGTGCACTTATATAGCTTATGGCTTTTGATCCTTCATCAAGTCCACATAATCCATGCTCACGCAGTCGCGATAGATTGTCGTGGCTGAGGTGTACCTTGCGCCGCAGCCAGCAAGAGGCGGTGGCATCGTCAACCATGACAGCCACCAGTGACAACTTTTTTAATGCGTATGCGATTTTCTTAGGGGCAAGCCTAGGGCAAATGGGTTGGGTAACCGGTTTACCTCAGCTGTTTGGCGCGATAGCACAACTGTTATCAGTGTGGTTAGCGAGTCATTTTAGTCGCCGACAATTCATTGTTGTGTGTGCAGTATTGCAAGCGGTAGTGGTGTTAGGCATGGGCGCGCTCGCGGCGTTTAGGCCTGAGAATGCGGTGTGGTTATTCATTGGCTTAGCTGTGTTCTATCAAGGGTTTATTAATCTGATTCAGCCACATTGGCGTGCTTGGATGGGCATGATAGTGCCACAGCGTCGTCGCGGCGCCTTTTTTGCTTCGCGCACCCGCTTAACCATGATGGCATCACTAAGCATATTTTTTGTTGGCGGCGGCATCTTAACCTTAACCGACTCAGTGCAGATGGCATGGCTTGGTTTTAGTTTACTGTTTTCGATTGCGGCTATGGGGCGGTTTGTATCGGCGTGGTTATTATTGCAAATGCACGACCCAGAACCTAGGGTGGCAAAAGCATCAGGGGTATTTACCCAAACCTTGTATAACTTTGGTCAAGCATGGAAAGATAAAACCTTTAGGCATTACAGTTTATTTGTTGCTGGTATGCAGTGCATGGTCGCGATATCAGCACCGTTTTTTGCGGTATATATGCTCGAAGGCTTGCACTTTACCTACTTTGAATTTGTGTTAAGCAGCGTAGCGTCTATTTTGACTCAGTTCATCACCTTGCGCTTTTGGGGGCGCTTTAGCGACCTATATGGCAATCGTCTGGTGATGATCATCACCAGCTGCTTAATTCCCAGTTTGCCGTTGCTGTGGTTATTCTCGGAAAATTATTTATACATTCTCGCCATTCAAGCTTTTTCGGGTTTTGCTTGGAGTGGCTTTACTTTAAGCACTGCTAATTACCTTTACGATATTCGACCCTTTCGCAGTGACTTTGCCATCTATGCCGCCTTACAAGCTGCATTAAGCGCCGGATTTGTGTTTGTGGGAGCCATGGTCGGCGGCTCCATTGCCTCATATTCGGAAGTGTTTTTAGTTTGGTCTGGTTTGGATACTTGGTTAAGCAGCCCAATATTTGTGGTGTTTATCGTATCAACTACCATGCGATCGCTGGTGGCATTGTGGTTTATTCCGCGCTCGGTCGAGCCCAAAATTCGCCCTAGACCTCAACTGCTGACACTGATTTTCCGTATCCGTGGTTTTAATGCCATATCGGGTGTGAGCTTAGATTGGCTAACCGTTGCCAAGAAAAAGCGCGATAAAGAGAAGTAATGACCAGCCGCAAACGGTTATAAAACCGTGGTTGATACGCGAGTGGATCAGAGTGTATTGACGCGCTCACTTTTAATCGACAGCGTTACAGTCGGTAATCAAAAAACTTGCGCTTATCAGGCCCCGAAGCGTTAGCACTAATTTTATTTGGGTGTTTATACTCATCCCAACTGGCCACATTACGGCCCATATTTAACTGTGGAAAGCTCAACTGCGGAAAGTCAGTGGTATTTGGCTTAGGTAAACCGATAAATTGCAACAGCGCAGCAAAGCTACCGGTCACACTAATATCAAGGGCAATAAAGTCATCTCGCCCTGCAAAATAGTCCAGCACTTGCTGCTGGTGGCGCAGATAGCAGGCTGTTAAATGGCTATCATCAAACACATCCTCAACCTGCCATATATCAAAGCAATGGTTAAAGCTGCGTTTCATCACCGGATGAAAACGACCCTTGTCTTTGTCTAAATGCACTAGCATTCTGCCCAGTAACATTTGCATCGACGGCAACCACTTATCTAACGGCCTATCTAAATAAACAAACTTAGCGTTGGGAAATAACCTATCTAACTGCTGATAGTCACTAAAACACGGCGCATCAGACACCGCATCGGCCAACATAAACGCCTGCTTAGTAAAGGCTTGGTGGGCAACCGTTAACCCTTGCTCAAGTAAGGCCACACTCACACTGGTTGTGCCGGTACGCGGCAAACCAATAATAAACACTTTACTAGCTAGCTCATTCGCCACTTTAGCTTTAGGTAAAGCGGCTTGTGGTGATGTCGATACTTCAGTCAGCTTAGATGTCATTAATTACAGTCGCATTGGGTTATATAAATTAAAGGTTATAGAGACAGTAAACGATTATACCGAAATGCCTGCCAAGGTGTTATCGAGCTTGCTAATGGGAGCCATGAGGCAATTAGCCACTCTATTCGCCTCATTTTGTGAGGCGAATAAATTGCTATTTGCCTCATGTTGTAAGTAGAATAGCTGGGTATGTGCATCAATACAGTATTTTAGTCAGCTAAACAGGAGTTACTATGTGGATTTGGCAACAGCAAGAATGGCCAGAGTTTGTATGGGATAATGCTCGTATAAGTGCACTATTGAGGCAAATTCAATTTAACCAGGGTTTGCTGCTGGGTAAAATGGGTTCGGAATCCGCGAGTCAATGGACACTCGATACCATGCTGGCCAATATCGTTCATTCAAGTGCTATTGAAGGAGAAAAGCTTAACGCATTTTCTGTACGTTCCTCTTTGGCGAATAAGCTTGGCGTGAGTGAAGAAAAACCTTATCCCACCACGACGCAAACTGATGGTTTAGCAGATATCACCTTAGATGCGCTACAAAACTGGCAACATCCGCTGAGTTTAACGCGGATTCTAGGTTGGCGTTCAATGTTATTTCCAGAAAACCAAATGGAGTTTAATCCTGTTGTTGGCGGTAAGTTACGTGGTAATGAACCTATGCAAGTAGTATCTGGCCGTTTAGACAAACCTACAGTGCATTTTGAAGCGCCTCCACGCAATACACTAGATCTTAACTTAACGCAGTTTTTTGAGTGGTTTAATCAATCGCGAAATCAACCTAATGTCGACCCGCTCGTGCGCGCAGCCATCACCCATTTGTGGTTTGTCACCTTGCACCCGCTTGATGATGGTAACGGACGTATAACGCGTTTACTCACCGACTTAGCACTCGCGCAAGCTGAGCATCGCTCGATTCATTTTTACGCCATGTCAGTTAGTATTCTTGAGCGACGCAAAGCTTATTACGCAATATTAGAGTCTACCCAGCAAGGTGGCTTAGATATCACATCTTGGCTGCTGTGGTTTTTAGACACCTTAAATGACGCTATTCAACACACACTCAATAGCATTGAGCAAACTACTGCTAAAACCCAATTTTGGCGTCGAGTGAACCAACGCTTACTCACTCCAGCGTTAACCACAGAACAAGTGAAAGTGCTAAATAGATTACTTGATGGTGACTTTAATGATGGGATCAGTAGTAGCCAGTATCAAAAAGTCGCTAAAGTCAGCCGCGCAACCGCAACCCGTCATTTGGCTCAACTTGTGGATCAACAGTGTTTAGCCAAAACTGGCGCAGGCGGTAGAAGCACAAGGTATGTGTTGGTGCGCTAATTTAATCGTTTTTCTGTAAGCATTTTATTGATAAATAATATTATTCTTAGTCGTAAGATGCACTTATTGCTATGGTATATTCTTAGTGTTTTCACTTTCAAAAGGCCTATCCGACATGGAACAAGTTGGTATTTATGAAAAGCTTATTACTCAGCTGATAGATAAAAGCATTAATCGTGATGTGTTCTATTTAGGTGAACGGCCATTAGAGAGCGCTGAGGCTAGTGTTTGGCTGTCGAGGTTTTTGACCAAGATAATGGAGTATGCCATTGGTGCAATCCCCAGCGGAGACAACCAACTTACCGAGCAAATCAGCTTGGCAAATAAGTTAGTGCTTTGGTTAAAAGATCATGTTCAAGATGATCAATTGATCACTGAAAACTTGCTCGATAGTAAAGGCCGTATATTGACGGCACTATTTGATAAAACAAATCCTATAGCTACAGACTTCCCAGCGTTTACTAAAGCTATCTACCCGCTAACAGGGTTAAGCCAAAGCGAACTTTTTTGTGGTAGCAATGCCGGAATTTCTTTAGATACCGAATTAAAGCGCGAGATCCGCTCAGCAGACAAAATTTATTGGTTAGTGTCTTTTATTAAGTGGGCTGGCATTCGCATTTTTAAAAATGAACTTGAAGAGTTCACTCGAAGCGGCAAAACGCTGCGGATCATTACGACATCTTATATGGGGGCGACCGATGCTAAAGCAGTCGAGTTTTTAGCTAGCCTTCCTAACACCGAAGTTAAGTTGAGTTACAACACCAAGCGAGAGCGCTTGCATGCGAAATCTTATTTATTTCTGCGTGATACAGGATTTCACACTGGATATATCGGTTCATCCAACTTGTCCCATTCTGCGCTGACTAGTGGTCTTGAGTGGAATTTAAAAATAACCACCCAAGAAATCCCCCACATTATCGATAAATCCCTCAACACCTTTGAATCATATTGGCAATCAAGTGAATTTGAATCGTTTAATGGCGATATCGAAGCTAAAAACAAGCTTCATGAAGCATTACGTGAGGCTAAAGGTAGTTATACCGAAAGCAGCACCTTTCATTTTGATATCAAACCCTTTGCACATCAGCGAGAAATTCTTGAGCAGTTAAATGTTGAGCGTAGTATTCATCAGCGGTATAAAAATCTAGTCGTTGCGGCAACCGGCACCGGTAAAACGCTTATTTCAGCGTTTGATTTTTCACGTTTTTATAAACAGCATCCAGAAGCTAATTTCTTATTTGTGGCTCATCGACAAGAGATCCTTAAGCAAGCTTTATTTGCCTATCGTGGAGTATTGAAGAATAATCAGTTTGGTGAATTGTGGGTTGCTGAGCACAAACCTAATAGCTACCAGCATTTGTTTGCTTCGATACAAAGCTTAAATTTACAATTATCAAGTTTACCGCTCACCGCTGATTTCTATGATTATATTGTGATAGATGAAGTACATCATATTGCCGCTAATAGTTATCGAGGTTTGTTAGAACATTTCTCTCCCAAGATTTTATTGGGGTTAACTGCCACACCAGAGCGCCATGACGGGCAAAATATTCTCGATGATTTTTGTGGGGTTATAGCCGCAGAAATTCGTTTGCCTGAAGCCATCAATCAGCGCTATTTATGCCCTTTTCAGTATTTTGCAATTGATGATGATACCGACCTTCGTAACATTAAATGGCATCAAGGGCGATATGATATCGCAGAGCTAAGCCATCTTTATACTCATAATGAACAGCGAGTCGCTCGCATTATTAGCAGCCTTAATGACACAGTCACTGACATTGGTCAGATAAAAGCTTTGGCGTTTTGTGTCAGTAAAGAAAATGCAGAATACATGGCAAAGAAGTTTAACTTAGCCGGTATTAGCGCAGATGTTCTTACTAGTGATAATAGTCATGAGAGGCAACAAAAACGCCAAAGTTTAATCAGCGGTCATGTGAACATTTTATGTGTTGTGGATATTTTTAATGAAGGTGTCGATATTCCAGACGTCGATACGCTCTTGTTTTTACGTCCAACAGAAAGCTTAACTATCTTTTTACAGCAATTAGGTCGTGGGTTGCGGTTAACTGATGACAAACAGTGCTGTACCGTATTAGATTTTGTGGGTAATTCACGTGATGAATATGACTTTTCGCAAAAGTTTAGGGCGCTGGTTGGTAAAACGAATCAATCGATTAAAGACGAGATCAACAATGACTTCCCGCATTTGCCATTAGGGTGTCGGATCGAGTTAGAAGAGCAGACTCAGGCAATGATTTTGCGAAATATTAGCCGTGCAACCATGAATGCTAGCAGGTTGCGACAGCTCATTAATAATTTTCAGCACCAAAGTACATTAACCTTAACCTTGGCTCATTTTTTACGCTTTAACCCGAATGTTAATTTAGAGGATATCTATAAGCTAAAAATGAGCTGGCTAGAACTCGTTGATAGTGCAAATAAAAATCAAATTAATGAGCCAAATTTAGATGTTAGTCTGGCTAAAGCGTACTATCGTGCGATAAATAATCACTTGCTCGGCTGCAGTTCTATCTCATATTTACAGTTTTTAAAGCAGTTAATTATTGATAACTTCAGTTTTGAAGAAAATGATGCTACCCAGTGCCAATTTGCACTAATGTGCCATTACAATTTTTGGGATAAATCCGGCACCGAGCTAGGCTTTACAAACCTTAAGCAAAGCTTAGTTGCGTTGAGGAATACTCAATTACAAGCAGAGCTGCTAGATGTCATATCGTTACTTATCGATCGCATTCATCATCGCGAATTTGAAATGAATATCCCCGCACTAGAAGCCTTAAAAGTGCATTCAAGATATACCAGAGAGCAGATCCTAGCCGCCAGTGGTGCAAGTTCTTTTGAGAGAAAATCAACCGCAAGGGAAGGTGTTTTAGTTCTTAACGATCTTAATGTTGAATTACTTTTTGTTACTTTGAAAAAGTCAGTCAAACAATTTTCACCAACGACTATGTATCATGATTATGCGATTAATGAATCACTATTTCATTGGCAATCTCAAAATAGTGCAAGACCAGAGTATGGCAGGGGCTTAGGCTATATTGAGCAAGCAAAAATGGGTCGTAAGTTAATCTTATTTGTGCGTGAGCAAGCGAAAGATGAGAACGGTCGCACCATGGGCTTTGTTAATTTTGGTGAGGTGGTTTATATGGCTCACACTGGGGCACAACCCATGAATATCACCTGGAAATTAATGACGCCCATACCTGATGCAATGTGGCATGAAGCTGCAAAATTAGCAGTAGGATAAGCCGATCATATCGGTATCGGCAGCTGTTGAAAACAGGATGTTTTCTCCAAGTCACATGGATGGGTTTACTGTGTATCGTTTTAGGAAGTATGTTGATATTTGGGATATTTCGTTTTAATAACTTCAACAGTATTTAAGTCTTATTAACTTAGAGCGAAACTGTTTGGGGTTATTATTTGGGGTGTATTCAGTCATGCTTCATCATTATTGAGGATTATATACTCAAATGTAATCCTGTCGTATCTTATTTAAATTAAAGTGGGTTTAAAAATTATATGTAAATAGTCAGTAAAAAAGGAATTGATGATGTCTATATATAAGTCTTCAAATAGAGTTAAAAATCAAACTCTGAGTTTATCGCACCTTAGAAAAATTTGGGGAAGTGAACAAAATGTAAGCGACAAACTATTAAGTGAAGTGGCTGAGGAGTTGAATTCTAACGTTAATATGTGTCAACTCAATACAGAATTAAGAATGTGTCACTTTATTGCTCAAGTGATGCATGAAGTTGGAGGTAAATTCAACTTAGAGGAGAATCTTAATTATAGTGAAATGGCTTTGATATCTACATTCTCACACTATGGACGAACTCCTTCAGATGCAAAAAATCACGCATATAACAGGGCTACTAATAAAAAAGCAGATATCGAAGCAATTGCAAATCATGCATATGCGAACCGAATGGGTAATGGCAGTGTAGAGTCTGGTGACGGCTGGAAATATAGAGGTAGAGGTATGCTTCAATTAACCGGAAAATCCAATTATATTTCAATGAAAACAAAACATAATAACTTGTGGAGTGCAAGTGTCGATTTTGTTGCTAACCCCGATTTATTGCTACAACCCAAGTTTGCAGTAAGATCTGCTCTAATATTCTGGCTTGAACATCAGCTTTATAAAAAAGCAGATATAGGGGCAAGTCGAATGGTTACGGATAGTATAACTAAAGTCATTAATAATAAGACAACAAGTTACAGCGAGCGTCATGATAATTTAACTGATTTATTAAAAAGGAAGGTATTTAAAGATGTTTTTTAATAAAGCTCTCTGTTTTTTTATAGTTTTTTTAACTTCATTTTCACTAAATGCAAATGAGTTCAGATTATCTGAGTGGACTGACCAAGAGTATTTATTACATTCTCCCACAGAAGGAGCTGCTGAAGTAATCATAGACCGCCAGGCGTCAAACGATTTGCAGTTAATTGCTGTTCTACATGTTAGATGCGGAGGAATAGATTTCAGAGTGCCAGTCATTAAGGGGAATTTTGAAACAGGAGTTAGTAGTGCGGAATATTTGGAGTATGTCATCTTTAAATATGAAAATAAGATATATTCACCAATAAAATCAATTAGTTCATACTATGTTATCCCAAGTGATAAAAATGAGTCTGTAAAACCTCATTTTTTAGAGTTTGAAACACAGAATACGACAAGCGGTTTTTGTAAATATATAAATAACAAGAGCGAATATGACAATCCTATTTATATTCAAAGCGATAAGTGACATTTTCTGCATTTTTCGATTCAAATTATAGCTCAAATGCTCACTTTTTTTGTGGGGGATGTTTGGCATTAAATTCAGTTTTGCTTTAAAGCAGACTTGTTCTAGCCTAGATATATTCGCTTTTGCGATTGGTCAAGACCGGATGTTTTCGTCAAGCCCCCATGGATGGGTTTACGGCATGTTGCAGAGGATGATGTGGTTGGCGGGTTAATTCATAAACCCGCTGATAATCGACTTGCTCATTTTTGTTTTGGCCTAAGTAAATTCGGTTTTAATATTTAAGGTCTTAGCGTTTTAAGTCTTAGCGCTTTTAGGTTCTTAATGATTAAAAACAACAATGGCAGCCATATTGGCTGCCATTTTTATTGCTGCTAGTGAGTCACTAGCAGTTTATCACTCTAGTTCTTAGCCCAAAGCTCAAAGCCAAAATGTTCGCTGAGATTAGTTAATAGCCATCGATATAAAGTAACCAACAAATGTGGCGGTTACTACACCAATAAAGCCTGGAATAATAAAGCTGTGGTTGAGTACGTATTTACCAATATGGGTGGTGCCTGTTCTGTCAAAACTAATTGCGGCTAAATCGCTTGGGTAGAATGGGAAAAAGAAGTAGGCATAACACGCGGGCAGCACGCCGATTAATACTGGTGCTGGGATGCCAAGTGAAAAACCTAGTGGCAGCATAATGGTTAATACCGCAGCCTGGCTTTTTAAGAAGATCGATGACACAAACATCGCGATAGCAAATGTCCATGGATACACGCTGACAATGTCGCTTACCGCGCTCACCAAATAGGTTTTATGGTGCTCAATAATGGTGTCACTCATCCATGCGATACCAAAAATGATAATGACCGCTGTCATACCCGCGGTGAACACGTTACTGGTGACAATTTTTTTCGGTGATATATTGGTGGCGAGTAAAATTATCCCACCGACAGACAGCATCATAAACTGAATTGCTACCGACATTTTTACGCCAGCTGGCAGTATTTGCTTACTAAACATTGCCACCATGATAACGGCAAAGATACCGAGTAAAAATACTGTTAAGCCTTTCTTTGCCGTTGATTCTGCTTGTGGCGTTTGCACTTCATCCGCTTTTGGATCGGTTAATGATTCACGAAACTCATCATCTGTTAAACGTGCCTGAAACTCTTCATCTTTATCTAAATCTTTACCGCGCTTTAAGCTCCAAGTACACGCCACTATCAAGCCTGTTAGTGTTGCGGGAATGGTCACCATGAGTACATCAAGTAAATTAATATCTAGATTGTTATCAACGGCGGTGGCAAGCACTACGGCAGCGGCAGCAGCAATAGGGCTGGCGGTAATGCCCATTTGTGATGCCACAGTTGCCATGGCTAATGGGCGTTCAGGGCGGATGCCTTTCTTGTATGAGACATCATAAATAACAGGAAGCAGGGGATAAACTGAGTGGCCAGTGCCGACCAGTACGGTTAACGAATAGGTACACAGTGGGCCTAAAAAAACGATGTGTTCAGGGTGTTTGCGTAACAGCTTTTCAGCAAATTTGACCAACAGCTTTAAACCGCCAGTGGCCTCTAATGTTGCAGAGGCTGCGACTACGGCCAGAATTATTAACATGACGCTGACTGGCGGTGAGCCTGGGGCAATGCCAAATACAAAAGCGAGTACCGAAACACCTAACCCGCCCAATAAACCAAAGGCGATTCCGCCGTGGCGAATACCAACAAATATCACCGCTAATAACAGCAGCATGTGTACATAAAACATCGTGTTCTCTCCCCATGTAGGTCGTTATTATTTTTAGCCTTTTGAAGTTATCTCACTCTCTCTTTGAGGTTCGTGATTTAACTCAAGCTATTGAATGGGATGTGAAGATAAATGTTTAAAACGTGAACAACATTCTATACAAGCGCATATATTGTGTTGTGGCACTTCTGTTGGGGAGGGAAAATGGAATTTGCCGTGCAGGTTTTGCTGTCACCAACACTGGTTTTTACGGTCGGCTTTTATATTCACACGGCTAATAAAACGGTCGCGCCATAAAATGCCCAGTGAATAATAGCTGAGTTAACATTGGTCAGAATTGAACGATTGCGTTAAATATCATTGTTGTATGGATAAATGACTAATGAATTAAGCGATGAAGTTGTTTTGGGATGATTCTTGAAAGCATGCAAAAAAGTTATTCGCCTCATTTTTTGAGGCGAATAACCAAGATCACAATGTTATGTTTGGCTGATGTATGGACACCATTTTTAACTCTATAATCTAGTTGGTTAATCTTGAAATTTAGCTACTAGCCGCAATCCATCAGGATCAGGCGTGTTGTCATTTGGCACCCATTGACTTAAGCAAGTCGCATCAATTGCGCCTGATACACAGTTATCTGTAAGGGTATTTAAAAACGTTACCAACTGTGTGACTTGTTCGCTGGTTAAATCGAGATTTTCAATCTGGCCTGGTATGCCTGCGATTCTGTCGCTGGCTAATTTATCTAATGCCTCTAGGGTATTTGGCATCAGATCATTACTTTGTATGCCCATTTGACTCACATTATCAGATAAGGCGTAGTTAGTTACTGCTGATTCTACGTTAAGGTGATGACGAACCACAGCTTCCAACGATTGATAAGCTCCACTGTGGCCGTAAGGTGATGTAACTGCGACATTTAATAATGCTGGAGTTCTAAATGCAAACTTATCAGCCTCTTGTTTGGTGACCCTAAAACGACCTAAATCATTAGTGCCAGTGACACCATCGCCTTTGCCTCGACCAATTTGTGGTATTGCTATGTTGTGGTAATTCTCATCGGTAAAGAAATCGCCGCTGTGGCAACTGGCACAATTGGCACCCCCATCTGCTGAAGTGGCAAAAAATAACTTCGCCCCTTTCTTAGCATCTAAGCTTATAGCGTCATCTTCACCTTTTACAAACGAATTCCAAGGGCTATCGACAAATACTTGAGAACGCTCATATTCACCAATAGCATTGAATATATTTGCTTGAGTAATGAGTTCTTCAGCTGTGCCATTTTCATCTTGTAAACCAACTCTAAATGCCTTTAACCATTCATTGGTAGGCAGATCATCGTTATCTCCGCGAAGTCGTGTTACTAAATAATCACGGATCCCCTCGTTATTTAGTGCACCTTTTTTGTGTCCTTTCATCTCTTCATTGGACGTCACAGGGAAGCTAGCTTGACTAGCTGCTAAATTAATCGCTTTAAGGTCTGGAGTGCTACTATTCGGTGAATCTGGAGTCAAAATTTGGGTGCCAGTGCCATTAGTACCAATATTACCTTCAATACTTTCGATACGGCCATCGTGAAATATTGCCTTGTCATATAAACCAATATTAAAAGTTGTTGGTGCATTGCGTGGCACAGTTGGTCCACCATCAAATGCGGTTCCAGCAGAACTGTGTTCACGGCCAGATCCTAATAGCAGTGGTTCGACAGATTCAACACCTATTGATAATGCCAGTTCATCTCCGCCGCCTAATACCGGGTGATGGCAACTCACGCATGCGACATCCATTTCACCACTCAATGCTTGGCTGAAAAATAATTGCATTCCAAGTGTCACAATTGGAGAGTCGACTTGTGGCAAATCGCGTCCTACTGCAGGTTCACCCGTTAAGGATTGCACCTCAATTATACTTCGTAAATCTGTGGTTAATTTTATACTTTCAATGGCAACAGGGTCTTGTGCTGTATCTTTACAGCCCACAAGCAACAATCCACAAATAAGGGCAACAAATGAGAGCGTAAATTTAGTAGACATACTTTTCCTTTAACTTAGCAATGTGCATTGGAATTCGTACGTGAGTATGGCCCTATTTAACATTTACGCATCATTTATTTAACTATTTGTTATCATTATGGGTAGGTATTATTAATTAGTAGAGTAAAAGCCAGACCATTTCGATTCATTTGAGTGGCCAGCGTTAGCATGGATGATTATTACTTTAAAAATCCATTGAGGCGCACTGTATTGGAGCATTACTGCTAGTGCGACATCAGCAGCCAGCCTCTGATGTTAAAAGATCATTATCTGATAAGGCTTTGGAAGGTGTAGTAAAAGGCGGTAAGTCAAATATGTCGAGAAGCCCCCCGTGATCACAGTGAAGTCACGGGGGGAAGTTACTATTGTTTAATTGCCTGATGTTCGACCATTTGGTTGTAGCTAAAGCCAGTGATTTGATTTTTATTATTACGGGTAAATTTAAGAATTAAATCTTGATGCTGCTTTATAACATATCCGTCAATGAGTAACTTATCACCCTCTATGCTGAGCAGTTTAGATGTAAAACCATTCTCTTCTTTGGGGATTGGTGAGGAGTTTTGAATGCCTTTAATTTTTCCATCTTTATCGAAAAAGACCGACATATCTACAATGCCTTTTTCAAAAATTAGTCGCTGCTGGATCTCATCATTATCAATACTTTTTGAAAAGCTATAGTGATTTTCTAAAGCGCCAAGTTCTGCTTCTAATTGCTGCCAAAACCCTTGAAAAACATCGAGCGGTGCAGAGGCCATTTGTTCATCAAAAATTTCAGCTAATTTAGTTAACTCATTGGTATTAAGCAGGTTAAATAATTTTGTGGCTGTGTCAGTGAGTTGATCTGGTGGTAGGTGAGTCACTTGCGCTAAGTTATATAATGTCCAATTTTTTAAGCCAATGGTGTTAATTTTCAAAGTATTATCTTTGAGTGTTATCGCTATTTGATGGTCATCATCAAACGCATAACGGCCTACATATTGCTGTAAATCTAGGGTGTTATTGCTTACTAAAGACACTATATCGGGCGTTTTATGGGCTAACAAAATCCCTGAAACTTGTTGAATAATTTTTTTTCTCATATCAATTGAGAGGTCAATATTACTAACATTATGTACATGATTCATATATATAATAATGGTTATATTTTGCTCTGGAAGGTAAATAAAATCTGCTACTGTGCCTGCAGTTGCACCATCATGGCGATAGGCTTTTTGACCCCATAATGTTGTCATTTCCATGCCATAACCATAAAACTCATTATTTCTTCTCAAATCCACAGGGTTAGAGAGTAAATAATCAAACTTCTTGTCTTTGAATATTTTATGGGCATTCATTGCATCTACCCATTTGAACAAATCTCCTGTGGTTGAATAAAGGCTTGCTGCACCGACTAACCAACTGTTGTCTATTTTAGTGGTGTGTACTTTGTCGGAACCTATGCCGCTATAGCTCTCGACTAACAGCGGGCTATTGTCAGGTCTGGATGCACTAGTATTTTTCATGCCAGCAGGTTCGAAAAGGTAGGTTTTTAGGTAATCAGCGTAAGTTTTTCCTGATGCTCGCTCAATAATGTCAGCTAATAAAATATAGCCAGTATTGGTGTATTCATAACGGCTGCCTGGTTCAAATGAGTTAGGCAGATCTTTAAAGCTATCAATTAATGATTTCTTTGTTACAGGTAAGGTTTTCTCGTGCATGAGTGGATCATTATCACCGTCAATACCTTTACCCGTATCCATAGGATCTGGAATACCGGCAGTATGAGTTAACAGTTGGTAAATAGTCGCTTTTTGACCCACTTCATTTTGATAATAGGGTAGGTATGTCGCTATGGGGTCTGCTAATGATAATTTACCTTGTTGGGCTAATAATAATATGGCGCTAGCGGTAAATTGCTTTGAAATTGAACCTATTGCAAATACTTTATCACTATCATTGTTAACTTCAGTTTTTACATTCGCGGATCCATAACCCCGGCTATAAATAATTTTATCGTCTTTTTTAATCGTTATTGCACCATTAAAACGACCAAGTTGCTCATATGAAGCCATTAATTTTGAAATTTCGGTTACGTCATATTCATTTTCGTTAGCTTGGACATGGCTTATTAAACCCAAGGTTAGAATTATAATGGCTATATTTTTAATATTCATTTGATCACCTAAAACCCATACTATGTACATTGCATTGCTAGGTAGTCTAGTTCAATAAATTATACATAGCAATACAATGTACGTAGTTAAATTTATTTGGCATAGTAATCATGGAGTTTAGATGATATGTTCATCAAGTGACCTAGGTTATCTTCGATTAATAACAACATTTTTAAAGTAATACCGAACAGAAATTGCAATGGTATGTATATCGTTTTACTATGTAGGCATGATTAAATTATTAAAGATAACTGTGCCATGCTTTCTGATCAGATCATTGACCGATGGTTGCCTCAATTTCGTAAAGGTTTACTAGAATTTATTATCTTATTAAAGTTAAAACAAAACATGAGTTATGGTTACGAAATAGCGTCGGAGATTAAAAATCTTACTTCAATAGAAGTCGCCGAAGGAACGCTTTATCCGTTACTTAACCGTTTAAAGCGTGATGGATTAGTTCAAACAGAATGGAAAACAGCCGAGGTTGGTACACCACGTAAGTATTACCAAATTACCGACGCTGGTATTGAGACTTTAGATAAAATGAAAGTAATTTGGACTAATACGCATAGCTCAGTGCTAAAAATGGTGATGCAATCATGACACATCAATTTCCTATTAAAAGTGAAACATCTAAAAAATTATGGAGTAACTTTGAGCGCGAACTTAATCACAAGTTAGCACCTTTATCGGTAAGTGAAAAAGATGATATTAAGATGGAAATTTTAAGCCATCTATATGAGTCAGCTTTAAATGATGGCGCTGAAAGTGAAGAAAAAAGAATTATTAATGCTATTGACCGTTTAGGTGAGCCTGATTTATACCTGACACCATTAATTTCAGATATTTTGCATGCGCAAAGTGTCGCTAAAGGGCACCCCAAAGCGATATTAAAAAGCTTATTACAAATTACTCAAAAAAGCTTATTACACTTGTCTTTAACTGCTATTTTTGGCTTTGGATATTTTATTTCATTTATCTTTTTTATTATGGGAATAATGCATATATTCAACCCTGAAGTTGGCATTTGGCTGGATAATAATGGTGGGTTGCTATCACTCTCTTTTTCTCATCAAGATAATGCAACTCAATGGCTGCCTGCGCAGTTTTCATTTATCGCCATTTTAGCTAGTGTTTTTGCCTATTGGGGTTTAAGTAAACTATTGTATCTGTTGTTTTTTAAACCTAAGGTTAATAAACAGAGCTCCTATTAGTGCGCCTGCGCGTTTTTCAACGCTATTATCTAAAAACAAAACCTTTAAGTGATTAATTTTAATCGGCTGTAGCTTAAGCATTGGTCATCAACACGTAGAAAAATGAGGTGAAGGTAAAGTGTCATCTAAAGTGCGTTGCGATCAAACTTTTTGGTTGTAGCGCCAACGGAAGGACAAGTAGGGGAAAATGCTTCCCAGATTTATTTGTAGTGCAGATCCTAGTTTAATTTAGTCACCAATTTTGACGTAACAATAGTAAACCATCAAACTCCTGCAAAAACATAAAACCCAGCAAATGCTGGGTTTTATTGGTCATTTTTAGCCTGTTAAAACAGGCTAAAAATTTATTCTACGTTCTGGATCTGCTCGCGCATTTGCTCAATCAATACTTTTAATTCTACAGCGGCAGAAGTGATTTCTGCACTGATTGATTTAGACGCCAGGGTGTTTGATTCGCGGTTAAACTCTTGCATCATAAAATCTAGACGGCGACCTTCGCTGCCACCTTTTTTAAGAATGCGGCGAGCTTCTGCTACATGAGCTTCAAGGCGGTCCATTTCTTCGGCGACATCTTGCTTTTGCGCCAATAACACCATTTCTTGTTCGATACGGGCAGGATCTAATTCGCCTGCGATATCGGCTAAGCGGTTAGTCAGTTTGTCGCGTTGATACTGCATGACGGTTGGCATGTGGTCACGCACAACCTTTACTTGCTCCATTACACCGTCTAAACGGGTAAGTAGCATGTCTTTAATGGCTTCACCTTCACGGCCGCGCGCTTCGATAAACTGATCGATAGCACTGTCAAACGCGATCATTAAATCGGCACCGATGCTATCCATATCTTGTTCTGCAGCGGACAGCACGCCAGGCCAACGCAGCACATCAGTTAAGCTGAGTTCGCCTTGTCCTGCTTCTTGTTTTAACCAATTTGCAGCACTTAACAACTGCTTTGCTAGCGCTTGGTTTAGCTGTAATTCATTACTGCTGTTGTCGGCAAGTTCATAACGTAAATTAACTTCGATTTTGCCACGATTCAGGCGTTTACGTAAGCGGTCACGTAAGACAGGTTCAAAGCTGCGAAACTGCTCAGGTAGGCGCAGGTAGGTTTCTAGGTAGCGCTGGTTGACTGAGCGGATTTCCCATGAGGCGGTGCCCCATTGTGCTTTGTGCTCGATACGAGCGTAGGCTGTCATGCTTTGGATCATGGAGTGTCCTGTTATGTTATTACGCGAATGTGGAGTGATTATAGCCGTTTTAGCCAACCGGATTAAAGGATTAGTCGATAGATTTGTGGCTTATCGCTGCTTAGCATGGCATCTAACGGCGTGAAGCTCTATAATATGGGCTCAAATCTGATATGAATTCGACTACAGGACTTTTCATGCGCCCAAGTAACCGTACACCAGCTCAAACTCGCCCGATCACTATTACGCGTTCTTTTACTGCACATGCTGAAGGCTCTGTTTTAGTTGAGTTTGGCGACACAAAAGTATTATGTACTGCCAGTTTCACTGAAGGCGTTCCGCGTTTTCTTAAAGGCCAAGGCCAAGGTTGGGTAACTGCTGAATATGGTATGTTACCGCGTTCAACTCATAGCCGTATGGACCGTGAAGCGGCTCGTGGTAAGCAGTCTGGCCGTACCCAAGAAATTCAACGTTTAATTGGCCGTGCATTACGTGCCGCTGTAGACATGAAGTTGTTAGGTGAAAACACCATCGTTATCGATTGTGACGTTATTCAAGCTGATGGTGGTACGCGTACTGCGGCTATTACTGGTGCTTGTGTCGCATTAGTTGATGCACTTAATTGGGCTCGTGGTAAAGGCATTATTAAAGCTAACCCACTTAAGTTTTTAATTGCTGCTGTTAGTGTGGGCATTTATAAAGGCGAAGCGATCAGTGATTTAGAATACATTGAAGACAGCGCTGCAGAAACTGACATGAACGTTGTGATGACTGAAACGGGTAAAATTATTGAAATTCAAGGTACTGCAGAAGGCGAGCCATTTAGCCATGAAGAGTTACTTGAGTTGTTAGTGTTAGCTAAAAACAGTATTCGCGAAATTGTCGATGTGCAAAAAGCTGCGTTAAGTTAATATGCTGTTGAAAAATGAGGACCGATTACGGTCCTTTTTTTTAGTCTAAAATTTGATAAAAGAGGAATAACCGTGAAAGCCTATCAACGCGAATTTATTGAGTTTGCTTTAGCTCGCCAAGTATTACGTTTCGGTGAGTTTACCCTTAAATCTGGCCGTACGAGCCCGTACTTTTTTAATGCTGGATTATTCAATACGGGTAAAGACTTAGCGCGTTTAGGCCGCTTTTATGCTGCGGCGTTAATGGACTCGGGTATTGAATTCGATTTGTTATTTGGCCCAGCGTATAAAGGTATTCCGATTGCGACAACCACAGCGGTTGCCTTGTGTGATCATCACGATGTGGATATTCCTTATTGCTTTAACCGTAAAGAAGCCAAAACCCACGGCGAAGGTGGCAGTTTGGTGGGCAGCGAGTTAAAAGGCAAAGTGATGTTGGTGGACGATGTGATCACTGCTGGTACGGCTATTCGTGAATCGATGGAGATTATTAATGCCCACAATGCCCAACTTGCGGGCGTGTTGATTGCACTTGATCGCCAAGAGAAAGGCAAAGGCGAGTTGTCGGCGATTCAAGAAGTTGAACGCGATTTTGGCTGCCAGATTGTGTCGATAATTACGCTTGCTGATTTAATCAGTTACTTGTCTGAAAAGCCGGGTATGGAAGCAGAACTTGCTTCAGTTAGCGCTTATCGTGAGCAATACGGGATTTAGTCTTTTTAACCATGAATACAAAAACGCAGCCCCTAGATTATTAAATTAGGTGGCTGCGTTTTTATTGGCGTTTTGTTTACATACATTATTTTACTTGGTGTAAAAACTCGGCGCGGGTTGCAGGGTTTGATTTAAAAATACCACCCAATGCAGTGGTCGTGGTCGAGCTGGTTGAGTCCATTACGCCGCGAGATTTTACGCAGTAATGTACCGCATCCATTTTTACTGCTACGTCTTTGGTTTCAAGTAATGTTTGCAGCGCCACTAACACTTGTTGGGTTAGGCGCTCTTGCACTTGTGGGCGCTGGGCAAAAAATCGCACGATACGATTGATTTTAGACAAGCCAATAATTTTGCTACGGGGCAAATAGGCCACAGTGGCAAAGCCATCAATGGTCACTAGGTGATGTTCGCAGGTGCTGGTAAGACTGATGTCTTGTACGCGGACCATTTCATCAACACCCATTTTGTTTTCGATAACCGTGATCTTAGGGAAGTTTTCGTAATCAAGCCCTGAGAAAATTTCGTCGACATACATTTTAGCAATGCGGCGTGGAGTATCAGCCAAGCTGTCGTCGGTTAAGTCGAGTGACATTAAGGTCAAAATTTCACGCATATGGTGTTCAATTTTGACTTTACGTTGTTCAGGCGTGGAAGTTTTTGGCAACATCGGGGTTTCTAGCCCACGGTCTTTTAGTGCTGCTTGTACTTTTATTGCGGCTTCACTGAGTGCCATATATCCTCCAACTACTCAATATCACTGTTTATATGAGTGTATGTTAATACCCATTTGGGTGCCCGTTAAGGGACGAGGAGAATAACGCGATTTGCGCTAAATTAATACTACGGGTAACAAAAAAGCCGACCCTTTTAGTCAGGTATCGGCCTTTTGTGGTTAAACGTTTAAGCGATAACTACTTTACGTTTAGGTTTTCTTTGATGAATTTGAGTGTGATTTCGTAATATTTTGCTCGGTTTTCGGCGTTAAAAAAACCATGGCCTTCCTTTTTCCATATCTCTTTTTGGAATGGGTAGTTGGCTTGATTTAACGCTTTTTCCATTGCTTCAAATTGCTCAATAGGCGCGCGCTCATCTTCTTCACCATGAATTAATAACACTTTTGCTTTCAGTTTATTAACATTGTGAGTTGGCGACATTTCACGAAGGCGTTGGATATCAGTACCTAACACTTCTTCCAAGTATGCTTCTCCCCCATAAGATTCAGGAACATCACCGGTTTTATACATTTGTTCTAAATCATAAACACCGGCAACGCCTACTGCGCATTTGAACATATCTGGCGCTAGCATTGGGCTCATTAGCGCTGAGTATCCACCAAAACTGCCGCCAGAAATACACACTCTATCTTTGTCGGCATAACCCTGATCGATAACATATTGGGTCGCATCGATAATATCGTATTGAATTTTGCTTCCCCAAGCCAAGTAGCCTGATTCTTCAAATGCTTTACCGTACCCACCCGAACCGCGGAAGTTAACCTGTAATACGGCAATGCCATTTTGTGCTAATAGCTGGTTTTCAGAGTTGAATACCCACAAGTCGCGCGGGCCATGTGGGCCGCCATGAGGGTTAACCACTAGAGGCATGTTTTTATGTTCTTTTATGCCACGAGGTAGGGTTAAATAACCATGAATCGTCACACCATCACGGTTAGTAAAGCTGATGGGACGTACTTCAGACATGTCGCTAGGGTCTAGGGCAGCATTTTCAGCGAACAAGAATTTAAGTTTGAGTTTTTTACGGTCAAATAAATAATAGTCACCAGAGTTTCTGTCATTCATTGCCATAACAATAAGGGTATTACCGTCAACAGTTTCACTTACGATACGAATACGGTGATCAGGAATTGCAGCCATTAGCTGTTGCAATGCTTTGGCTTTGGCACTCTCAGTGTCGACAAATTGATACTCAGGATATCCGTTTTCAAACTCTACCGCGTAAAGGGTGTTTGTTTGGTCACTTACCCATGTCATAAATGGATCGACAACATCATGTTGGATGATTTTTTTATGTTTAGCTGTAGCGAGTTCGACTTCATAGATAGCGCTAGTCGCGCCTTCACCATGAGCAATAGCATAAATCGATTTGTTGTCTTCGGTGAACGAAAGAGGGTAGAAATCGGTTAGTCCGCCTTTAATTCTCTCAGCATCAACCCATTCATCATTTTCATAGTAGAAGAGTTGATCATTGTTTTTCTTGTCTCTGGCAAAACTAAAGCGCACGTTTTCATTGTTATCAACTAAGAAACCTGCATTTGCGACCGGTGATGTGGTAAGGCGTTTTCGTTTACCTGAGTAAACATCGACGCGATAAACTTCTGTATATGTATAATTCTGCTTATTCCAAGGGTAAGCCATTACAAGGATATCGTCTTTATCATCCTTTAAAGTATCTAATACGAATGCAGTCGCTTGAATACCACCATTACTTTTTATTTTTGTACTTGCTGATGTATCACTGTTGTAACCAAATAGGTATTTTGATTTGCTGCCGTCAAAATTGACTGCCAATAGCTCACCGTAGTAATCGGACACTTCACGTTGAGCATGTTTATAGAGTTTTTGTAACACAACCCTTTCTTCATTGACCCAATAATAACTGCCCACTTCTTCATCGCCACTGAATTTAACCGCATACGTTGGCTTCATCGATTCAAGGTTAAGGATGAGCAAAGTGCGTTTTTCATCTTCGATTAGGATCACACCAAGGTGCTTACCATCGGGTGAAATTTTAACGCCAGAAAACTCTGAATCAGCACTAAAGTCTTTAATTTGTGGAGCAGCAAAAGTGTGGGTGGTAAATAGAACGAGCAAACAACATGTGAGGTATAAAATGCGCAGCATAAATACAGTCCGTGTAATTAATGTTAAAAATGTAAAGGCATTGTATTTTATCTGAGTTTTTGGGGCAAGAGTTGTCGACTAATTATTCAGCAGAATTAGGTGGATATAGGTTTTAAATGATTTAACATCTAGGGCTACATGTTAACAGCATACAGCCCTAAAGACGGTTAACTTCTCAACAACTGTTGCTGAATAAAGGTCCACTGTTCATCAAAGTGTTGGGTTGGCTTTTGTTTAAATTCACTGCGGACAAATTGTGAAATTCTGCCTTCGGCAAAGGCGAGTAACAAGTTAGCCAGAATGGCTTCATCGATATTAAAGCCTACGCCTTCACGTAAGGTTTTTTCTCGTAGAATTTGTTTGATTTGGGTTTCTATTTTTGCAAAAAGCACATCGATACGACTGCGTAAACGTTCGTTTTCACCCAACAACGCATCGCCATTTAATACTCGCGAGATCCCTGGGTTACGTTCAGAAAATACCAATAATAAGTGCAGCACTAATTGGCAGCGAACCATAGTATCTTTTTCTTCGTCCATGATGATGTTTAAACGCGATAATATAGCATCTTCAATAAACTCAATTAAGCCTTCGAACATCCGTGCTTTGCTAGGAAAGTGTCGATAAAGTGCGGCTTCAGATACACCCACTTCTGCGGCCAGTTTGGCTGTAGTTATACGTTGACCAGGGCTGGTTTCGAGCATTTGTGCTAAGCATTGTAAAATATGCTCACGGCGATTTATTTTAGGGCTTTCAGCCATTATCTGTTCCTTGGCTCAGTGACTACTTGAAAAGGTTATTTGGTGCCTGAGTGACCAAATCCGCCTTCTCCACGATCTGAGCTATTAAACTCATCCACTAGGGTAAATGCTGCCTGTACAACGGGTACAAACATCAATTGGGCTAAACGGTCGCCTATTTCGAGTGTGAATGGTTTATCACTTCGGTTCCAACATGACACCATTAATTGCCCTTGATAATCGGAGTCTATTAACCCGACTAAATTGCCTAAAACGATACCATGCTTGTGGCCCATGCCTGAGCGCGGCAAAATTACCGCCGCAAGGCTGGGGTCAGCAACATGAATAGCGATACCGGTTGGAATTAATACCGTTTGACCAGGTTCAATCACCATAGTCGCGTCGGTCATGGCGCGTAAGTCCATGCCTGCACTACCTGAAGTTGCGTAGGCGGGTAATGGAAATTCACTGCCAATACGCGAGTCGATAATTTTTAGTTCAATGGGTGTTTTCATGATTTTTTTAGTTGTTGTTTTATCAATGTAAGTAATTGGCGCGCTAGAGTCAGTTTATCTGTTGCCGGCAGTTGTTGGCTGCCATCTTGCCAGAATACCTGTAGTGCATTGCTATCGGCATTAAAGCCTAAGCCTTGAATAGAAACATCGTTGGCGGCAATCATATCAAGCTTTTTGCGCTGTAGTTTACCGCGAGCGTATTGTTCGACATCGTTTGTTTCTGCAGCAAAACCGACCGTAAAAGGTCGGATAGCGTGCTGAGCTACCGCGGCTAAGATATCAGGATTTCGTACCAGCGCAAGTTGCATTTGTTCAGCCGATTTTTTGATTTTTTGATCCGCGACAGCTGCAATTCGATAATCAGCCACTGCGGCACAGCCGATAAAAATATCATGTTGTTCAACTTGGCCTATTACAGCTTCGAGCATCTGCTGCGCTGAATCAACATCAATACGCGTGACACCTGGAGGCGTGGCTAAATTGACTGGACCAGAGACTAATGTCACCTTGGCGCCCATTTCAGCCGCTGCTTGCGCTAATGAATAACCCATTTTCCCTGAGCTGTGATTCGAGATATATCGCACTGGATCTATGGCTTCACGTGTGGGGCCCGCAGTTATAAGCACGTTATGGCCGCAGAGTGATTTAGGGCCAAAAAATTGCACTAATTGTTCTGCCATCGCAGTGGGTTCTTGCATTCTGCCTGGGCCGACTTCACCACAGGCTTGATTACCAGATGCTGGCTGCCAGATGATGAGGCCTTTACGGGCTAAATTGGCTAGGTTTTCTTGAGTGGTGATGTTTTGGTACATCTGTTGATTCATTGCTGGGCATACAATAACAGGCGCACTGGTGGCTAAACAGGTGGTGGTTAGTAAATCATTCGCCATACCTGCATTGATACGTGCAATTAAATTAGCTGTAGCAGGTGCTAATAGAACAACGTCAGCCCAACGAGCGAGTTCGATATGACCCATAGCCGCTTCTGCTGCGGGATCGAGTAAATCAGAGGCTACTGGGTTGCCAGAGAGCGCTTGTATGGTCAATGGGGTAATAAACTCCATGGCGCTTTGGGTCATAATGACACGTACGTCTGCGCCACGCTCTTTCAAGCGGCGAATAAGGTCTGCACTTTTGTAAGCGGCAATACCGCCACCAATTCCGAGTAATACTTTTTTATTTGTCAGCATGATGCACATTATCCGACTCAAATCTAATTTCGGCTAACAATATCACAAACCTGTGACAAGTTACGTAGATCCAATCTCAAAAATATCGACCATACTGTGTAATTGATTCGAACTCTTTTTGAAAATGACAGTGACCGCTTATTGATGCTGTGATGGGTGATTGTTTTGTGACTAGAGTCGATTGAGTACGCGAAGTGTAATGCCACATTGAATATAAGGGACATTCATGGGAATTAAAGATTGGCCACAAGGAGAAGGGCCGCGAGAAAAATTATTGCTCAAGGGTGCAGGACATCTTTCGGATGCAGAATTGCTCGCGGTAATATTACGTAATGGTCTGGCAGGTCAAAATGCGGTGGATTTAGCCCGAAACATGATTCATCAGTTTGGTGGTTTGCGCAGTTTATTGAGTGCACCTAAAAGCCAAGTATGTAAATTAGCCGGTGTTGGACCGGTAAAATATGCTCAATTACAGGCTGCAGCGGAAATTTCTAAGCGAATTGCGCATGAAAATCTACAAAGAGGACAAATTTTGACAAATCCTGATTTAACTCGGGACTATTTAATGAGACAATTGGCAGACCGATCCTATGAAGTGTTCGCCTTACTATTGTTGGATACCCAACATAGAGTCATTCAATTTGTAGAATTATTTCGTGGCACCATCGATTCTGCTTCTGTTTATCCTCGCGAGGTTGTAAGCCTTGTTTTGGAGAAAAAAGCGGCAGCGGTAATTGTGTGTCACAATCACCCGTCTGGCATTGCTGAGCCAAGTCAGGCAGATCGGCGAATAACTGAGCGAATAAAAAATGCATTGGCAACCATAGATGTTTCTTTGTTAGATCATATGGTTGTAGGTGATCAGGAGATAGTCTCCTTTGCCGAGCGAGGGTGGATTGTATAAACACTGCTTGATCTTATATGGTCAATCGTGTATAAAATGCGCCCTCTTTGTGCCTCGGGCGACGGCCATACGAGGCACATTAATGCTCGAGCGTTAAAAATTTGTTTTGGAGAAGATTGACATGTCAAGAGTATGCCAAGTAACTGGCAAGAAGCCAATGGTTGGTAACAACCGTTCGCACGCAAAAAATTCGACTCGTCGTCGTTTTTTACCTAACCTACAAAACCACCGTTTTTGGTTAGAAGAAGAAAAGCGTTTCGTGCAATTACGTGTATCTACTAAAGGTATCCGTATTATCGACAAGAAAGGTATCGAAGTGATTGTTAAAGAACTTCGTGCCCGTGGCGAGAAGGTATAATAGAAAATGGCTAAATCTAAAGGTAATCGTGAGAAGATCAAATTAGTATCTACTGCTAAAACTGGTCACTTCTACACTACTGAAAAGAACAAGCGTAACATGCCTGAAAAAATGGAAATCAAGAAATTTGATCCAGTCATTCGTCAGCACGTTATGTACAAAGAAGCTAAAATCAAGTAATTGATTTTTGATTCTTAAAAAAGCCCCTTAATTGGGGCTTTTTTTATGGCCGTTTGAAAATAGTCTATACTAAACTGTTGCATAAGCAGGTGAACTCAAATGGTGACTAAGCTGCTGATTTTCCTGTACTGCGTAGTTGTTTACTATGTATGGTGCATGATTAATCTTATGGTATTGAATCAAGCTCTGTGGTCATTATTATTATGTGATGATGTTTGAGGATTGTTATTAAAGTTTAATGTAATGTTATAAATATATGCGTAAAGTATTATTCACAGTAAAAATAAGCTAACTTTTTGGCTGTAATGATTTTTTCATATAAATTTGAGACACTCTGTTTTACTTTGAGTGAAATAAAATGCTTTAAAAGTGAATTAAAATGCAATACCATTCCCTTTTGGCACTACAAATCATTGTGTGACATTTTTTGTCATAACCATTAATGCACATCAAATTTATACCGAGGTGAATTTGCCCGTGAGAACCACTGAATTAGTTGATGGATTTCGTCATTCTGCTCCTTATGTTAATGCGCATAGAGGTAAAACTTTTGTCGTCATGTTGGGTGGCGAAGCATTAGCGCATCCACAATTCCGCGGTATTTTGAATGATGTGGCTTTGTTGCACTCGCTTGGGATTGAAGTGGTATTAGTCTATGGTGCAAGACCACAGATAGATGCCGGCTTAAAGGCTGCTGGAATTGAGCCTGCATACCATAATGGTATTCGTATTACTGATGATGAAACCTTAAAGATTATCAAGCAGGTTGCGGGGGCGACTCAATTTGATATTACCGCTAGGCTGTCGATGAGCTTAGGTAATACGCCAATGCAGAATGCACAAATTAACTTAGTCAGTGGTAATTTTGTTATTGCGCAACCGCTGGGTGTTGATGACGGTGTCGACTTTTGTTTAAGTGGCAAAGTACGTCGTATTGATGCACAAGGGTTACGCCGCCAATTAGATAACAACGGTATTGTATTAATGGGGCCGATTGCGGCTTCTGTTACTGGTGAAAGCTTTAACCTGACCGCTGAAGAGGTGGCGACCCAAGTCGCGATTAAGTTAAAGGCCGATAAGATTATTGGTTTTAGTGATAGCCACGGTATTTTAGGCGCAAATGGCGAAGTGATTGCCGAACTTATGCCAGATGATATCGAAGAAATGCTCAAGACAATGTCTGAGGATGATCATACTTCAGTGGGGACTATCGCTTTCTTAAAAGCCAGTGTTGAAGCGTGCCGCCGAGGCGTACCACGTTGTCATTTAGTGAGTTATTTAGAAGATGGCGCCTTGTTACAAGAGTTATTCTCGCGCGAAGGCATAGGTACGCAAATTGTTACTCAAAGTGCTGAGCGTTTACGCCGCGCAACCATTAGCGATATCGGTGGCATTTTAAACCTGATTCGACCTTTAGAAGAGCAAGGTATCTTGGTACGTCGCTCTCGTGAGCAACTTGAAATGGAAATAGAGCAATTTATGCTTGTTGAGCGTGACAATTTAGTCATCGGCTGCGCGGCACTGTATCCATTTGAAGAAGATAATGCCGGTGAGTTTGCCTGTCTTGTAGTGCACCCTGATTATCGTGATGCAGACCGTGGTAGCTTGTTACTCAATAATATTATTGGTCAGGCACGCGTGCGCGGTTATTCCCGTTTATTTGCGTTAACCACTCGCAGCATTCATTGGTTTTTAGAGCATGGCTTTAGTATTGTCGATGTTGAAGAACTGCCGAACAAGAAAAAGCAGCTTTATAACTATCAGCGTCGCTCGAAGATCCTTGCTTTAGATTTATAGTGACGAGGATAGGATAAACAGCTCAAAAAAATGCCGGATAAATCCGGCATTTTTTTGATTCAATTTTGTACATTGCTAATGTGATTAACTCGTTACGTTAAGCCATTCAATCAATCTGTTTTGCATTAGCCGTGTTCAGCATGCTCAATTTTGTGACTTGCCATTAAATGGCTATCAATGGCCTATTATGCTTGGGCTTTTGCTACAGTATTGCGTCGTTGACGTTGCAGTAGCATATCGCCGATAAAGATAATCAATGCACCCCAAATAAAGCCAAAGGTAATACCTTTCTCAATATCAAACGGTTCATTAAATAATTTCACCGCCAAGATAAACATGATGCTGGGGCCAATATATTGAAAGAAACCCAAAATTGAAAAGGGAATTCTGACCGCCGCTCCAGCAAAACATAGTAATGGGATAGTGGTAATAATGCCGGCAGCGACTAAAAGTAAATTGAGGTCGAGAGTGTTGGCCAGCATGCTTGTTGTCGAGCTGTCTAAAGTGATGAATAGATAACCGAGGGCGATAGGTAATAAGATGGCTGTTTCGACCAATAATCCTGATTTAGCATCGATATTTACTTTTTTTCGTAATAAACCATAAAAGCCGAAGCTGGCAGCCAATGCCAATGATAGCAATGGAATTGATCCAAAAGAGATTAATTGAACCAGTACGCCAATACTGGCTAAACTGACTGCAACCCATTGTAATTTACGCAGACGTTCACCTAAAAATACCATACCAAGCAATACGTTAAAAAGCGGATTGATAAAATATCCCAAACTGGCATCAAGCATATGGTCATTGTTGACCGCCCAGATAAAAATAAGCCAATTAGCTGCAATTAGCACTGAAGTGACAAACAGTACTAAAAGTTGTTTAGGTTGTTTGAGGATCAGGCGTAGACGGCCAAAACCACCAATAAACTGCATCATGATAATCATAAAAATGAATGACCAAATTACACGGTGCATTAATATTTCTGTCGCGGGGACATGATGTAAAAGTTTAAAATACAGTGGTGCGACACCCCAAATGGTGTAAGCGCAAACTGCCAGTAACACTCCTTTACGGTATTCTAAATCAGGCATAGTGAGTCAATAATGGGCAGGAAAATAATAGATGGCGATTGTAGGTCGCCATTTTGGATGACACAAGTGATTAAGCTAATTCTTTTATAAGCTGGTTGTTTGGTTTATATATTGCGCTTATCCCACCATATAAGTACCAGTGCCAAAGGCGATATGAACTCCTTGCTCATTATGTAATTCCATCCGACATACCGATACTCGGTTACCTGAACGGATAACCGCTCCAGTACCAGTGAAGACTTCACCGCGACCTGGACGTAAAAAGTCGACTCGCATATCTATGGTACCTAAGGTGGTTAAACGTTGTTGCAGTTCTTCAAGAGTCCAATCCTCTTTACTCGCTACTAGAGCAGCAAATACTGTTAGCCCGCCGACAACATCAAGCAATGTTGCAGTAACCCCACCATGAAGAATGTTTTGATGAATATTACCAATTAGCTCGGGCTTCATTTTTATTACGACTTCAACCCCATTGATGTCGTAATGTTTAATGTCTAACCCGAGTAGATTATGGAATGGGACATGTTGATCAAAAATATCAGCAACTTGCTGTAAAGCCTGAGTTTGAATAGAGGTGGTCATGAGCAATCCTTGTCGATTTATTATTATTATAGTGAACGTTGGTTTGAAAAACGTACTGTCATAGAGTATTTAATCTAACCCTAAAGTGACCTTGACTCAATCATCTATCTTGTTTGAAAACAGACAAAGGTGTTTTGGCCCAAGACTTCTGCGGCTGAGTGCTTTAAAATGAGAGCCCCTTTAATGATGATGTTGTGTGAATGGATACTCCGATTTCGACCAATATTGCGTCCTCAGATGTGTTGACGACAGAGCAAGATGTACTTGCTGCAAGCTTACAGCAAGTTTTTGGTTATCGTGCCTTTCGTGAAGGGCAGCGAGAAGTCATTGAGCAAAGTTTACAAGGCCAAGATACGCTTGTGATTATGCCTACCGGTGGCGGCAAAAGTATGTGTTATCAATTGCCTGCTATTGTATTGCCTGGTGTGACTATCGTGGTATCGCCGTTAATTTCGTTGATGAAAGACCAAGTCGACAGTTTAATGCAAAGTGGTGTATCCGCCGCCTATCTCAATTCATCTTTACCGCGTGAACAAAGTGCTGAGGTATTACGTAAGCTTCATTCTGGCGAGATTAAATTACTGTATGTGTCGCCTGAACGTTTGTTGCGTCCTGATTTTATTGAGCGTCTTCAATCAGTGAACATTTCCATGTTTGCTGTAGATGAAGCGCATTGTATTAGCCAATGGGGTCATGATTTTAGGCCTGAATACGCTGCATTAGGTCAGTTAAAAGAATATTTTCCTTATTTACCTTTAATGGCCTTAACTGCAACCGCAGATCATGCCACGCGTTTGAGCATTTGCGAGCGCTTAAGGGTGACGCCTTATACCTTATTATCGAGTTTCGATCGGCCTAATATTCGTTATACCGTGGCAGAAAAACTCAATGCAACCAATCAGCTGCGTCAGTTCTTAACCATTCAAAATGGCACCAATGGTATTGTGTATTGCAGTAGTCGTCGCCGAGTAGATGAAGTGGCTGAACGTTTACGCTTGCAAGGGTTTAATGCTCAAGCTTATCACGCCGGATTAAGTCAAGAAGAGCGCAGTAACGTTCAAGATAAATTTCTCAAAGATCAAATTGATATTGTGGTCGCGACGGTTGCTTTTGGTATGGGGATTAATAAATCTAACGTACGCTTTGTGGTGCACTACGATATTCCTAAAAGCATTGAAGCCTATTATCAAGAGACAGGTCGAGCTGGCCGTGATGGTTTAGATGCTGAAGCTTATATGCTGTTTGATCCAGCAGATATAGGCCGAGTCAGGCATTTAATTGAGCAATCTGAACCAGGCCCACAGCAGCAGGTCGAATTTCATAAATTACATACAATGGCTGCATTTGCTGAAGCGCAAACGTGTCGCCGCCAAGTGTTACTAAATTACTTTGATGAAGTCGCCTCTGAGCCTTGTGGTAACTGTGACATTTGTCTGGCACCGCCGAAACGATACGATGGCACTGAAGATGCGCAAAAAGTGCTGTCTTGTATTTACCGTTTGCAGCAACGCTTTGGCATTCACCATGTTATTGAAGTATTACGTGGTTCTAAAGCGGCTAATATTGTCGATAGAGGCCATGATAAATTATCGACGTGGGGTATTGGTAAAGATAAATCAACTGAGTTTTGGCTCAGTGTTATTCGTCAGTTAATCCATTTGGGTTTGATGAGTCAGGATATTACCCGCGGCTCTGCTATTAAGCTCAATCCTGCCGCCAGACCAGTGTTAAAAGCTGAGCTATCGCTCATGTTAGCGGAACCAAGGATTCAATTACTTGATGTTAAGCGTAAGCCTAATTCACGCGCTCCACAGCAATATGATCGTAAATTATTTGCTCGGTTAAAATTATTGCGCCGAGAACTGGCTGAGAAAAATGACATTCCTCCATACCTAGTCTTTAACGATGCCACACTGGCTGAAATGTGCGCCATGCTGCCAACCAGTCCAGGAGAAATGTTGGCGGTAAACGGCATTGGTCAAATAAAGCTTGATCGCTTTGGCGGCGAGTTTTTAGATGAAATCACTGAATATTTGACCCAAGGTTAAGCGGTTAATTTTCGTCATGAGAATAAGACGTTTCCTGGGATTTTATTTTATTCAGTTGATTAATTACCGCTTTTTTTACTAGTACGTCAAAAGTATCGAGTTGTTGTAAACCCGCTATGCCGATATTGACTTTGAGCGCCGTTTTCCATTCGCTGAGGACTTGTTCAATTTGGGTTGCCACTCTTGCAGCCCCAATGGGGGATGTGTGTGGCAGTATGATGATGATTTCATCAGTGTTATGACGAAACAATTTATCTTGCTCTCTGAGAGTATGTTTGAGGCGTGGGATGATAAATGCCAAGTCCATGGTATTTATATGATTGATATTGAGTAGTAATAACGTCAGTTGATAGTGCCCTTGCTTGGCACTATTTAACATATTATCGATACATTGTTGTTGGCTTTCTTCTTGCTCCTCAATATTAAGATGCTTTGGTTTTCTGACTAAAAACAGTACTAGCCCAACGGATAAGAATAAAATAATTAGCACTGCAATGGTTAAATTTTGGTTGATATTATTGAGCGGTTTTTCTGGTATTGTGCTGGCTTCACTTTGCGCGGTGATTCTGGCTTTATACTGCATAAAATGAGCATTGTTTAACTTAGCTGCAGCTTGTTTGGCGGCATCAAAACGCTGCACTTGAAACAGGTAAGCGGATTCGAACAGTTTTTGTTCAGCGTAGTATTGACTGATAATTTGGTTAAATTCTTCTAAATCAGAAAATTGCTTAAGTTCAGTTGCTTGTTCAATAATCTCATTAAGTAGCGACAATGCTCGAATATCTTTATGTTGTGCAAAATACACTTTGGCTAAGGTGCGCTTGATGCGCATGACGTAAAGAGGCTCTTGGTATTTAGTCATGCTCGTAATACTTGATAACGCAAGTTTCTCTGCGATGTCGAAATCACCTACGTACAGATGGATACCAGCGAGTATAGCGTTTCCAATTGCCAAATCTCTTTGTGCGGAGTTTTTATCATTCTCAGACTCAGCCATATTTAGGTAATAAAGCACTTGTTCTCTATTATCTAGTACGATGTTAATGCGTGCTAAATTAATTGCGAATGCAAAATTGAGTTTACCGAAAGCTGATGGGTCTTGGTAAGTTAGTTTTGCAAAATGTAATGCTTCTTCAAGATCCCCCATAGAGAAAAATACATTAGAGATTTCGGCTTGTAGATATGATTTTGGCAATAAGAACCAATGCTGAAATTGGTTTTGAGCTTCATCAAAAATGGCTAATGCTAAGCGTAAATCCTCAATCGATTGATTGTAATTTTCTAAGCTAGTATTTTGTCTACTTCTGGCATAAAGGCTATTTACAATCGCTTGCTTCTCAGAGTAACGCCGGGCTAAACGAAGCGCTTCTTCGGTGAGTTGTTGTTCTTGTAGCGTATTGCCAAGGCTTTGGTGTGCATCGGCTTGGCACTGCATAAAGTAAGGGCGAGCGGTATCGTATTTAAACTGTCTGGCCTTCATCTCCCCTTGTTTTGCCAAGGTGATTGCCTGATTAAACTCACCAAATTCCAGCAAATTAAAGCAATGAAGTAGCGTTAAGCGCAGTGCGTTGATATTAGCTAATGGTTGTTGACTATGTTGTTGCTCAAGTGACTCAATGAGTGCCTTTGCTTCATAAGAACGTTGAGAGTTAATATTACTGATTACATTGAGCTGCTCACGAACACTCAACTGTTGAGTTTGGCTAATAATGTCGCCGGAGAGTAATAAAGATTGCGATGGTTGTGCTAAGGCTGGTGTTGCGACTAAATGCAGAGTTAGGCCGAAGATTAAAGCAAAAATGCGACTACCATGATATTCAATACTCTTTCTTGATAACGTCATCGTCATATATCAATTTTATATGGGGTACGTGCAGTATACGATTATTTATCTTGAGAAACATAAAAATATAATTGATGCAGCCACTTAGCTTGATGTTTATTTGTACTTTGAGAGGTAAGTTCATTAATTGAAAGCAAATCAATATTGGCTGATCACGTCGTTGTTTAACTGTAATGAAGCACTAGTACGCTATCATCTTTTTCACGTTAGTTAAATTAGGGTTGACACAGAAGGCTGGTCGCGTTACATATTAGGTATAGACATAATTGTATGTCGCACAATTAGCATATTTAGTTATTAAAAGTGAATATTAACGGCATGAACACACAATCAACTTTACTCGGACTCCTTCTCCTCTCACGCATACCCTGCGCGGAGTCCTTTGTGTTACATGCAAAATAATTCATTAAGCATACACAAACCCCGCGCTAACAGCCGCGGGGTTTTTTGTTTCTAGCCCTTTTGAAATGTACTAGTTGTGATGTTTACAGTTAGGTAAATATACATGATGGTCGATGGAGAAATTCGATGTCCAATAGAGTCATAATTTTTGATACTACCCTACGTGATGGTGAGCAAGCACTAGCAGCAAGTTTAACCGTTAAAGAAAAGTTGCAAATTGCCTTGGCGCTTGAACGTTTGGGTGTTGATGTGATGGAAGTGGGTTTCCCGGTTTCTTCTCCTGGTGATTTCCACTCGGTGCAGACCATTGCTAAGACCATCAAAAATAGCCGAGTGTGTGCATTGTCTCGTGCACTTGAAAAGGACATTGATGCTGCCGCCCAGGCATTATCGGTTGCCGATCAATTTCGAATTCATACCTTTATTTCAACTTCGACCATTCATGTTGAAAGCAAATTAAAGCGCTCGTTTGACGATGTGCTTGAGATGGCCGTTAATGCGGTAAAGTATGCTAGACGTTTTACTGATGACGTTGAGTTCTCCTGTGAAGATGCCGGCCGAACCCCAATCGATAACTTGTGCCGAATGGTAGAGGCAGCGATTAAAGCGGGTGCTCGTACGATCAATATTCCCGATACAGTGGGTTATACCGTGCCAAGTGAGTTTGGTGGCATTATTCAAACCTTATTTAATCGAGTACCGAATATCGACCAAGCGGTGATTTCGGTTCATTGTCATGATGATTTAGGTTTATCGGTTGCTAATTCTATTGCCGCAGTTGAAATGGGGGCACGCCAAGTAGAATGTACTATCAACGGTATTGGTGAGCGCGCCGGGAACTGTTCGCTAGAAGAAATAGCTATGATTTTAGCGACCCGTAAAGATTTGCTTAATGTTGAGTGTGGTATTAACGCCAAAGAAATTCACCGAACCTCATCGCTCGTCAGTCAATTATGTAATATGCCCATTCAAGCTAATAAAGCTATTGTGGGAACCAATGCGTTTTCTCACTCATCGGGTATTCATCAAGATGGCATGTTAAAAGCTAAAAATACTTACGAAATTATGACGCCAGAAAGCATTGGCTTGAATCGTAACAATATGAACATGACCTCACGCTCTGGCCGCCATGTGATTAAACATCGTATGGAAGAAATGGGTTATCAGCCAAGTGATTATGATATGGATAGCCTGTACGAGCAGTTTTTAACCTTGGCGGATAAAAAAGGTCAGGTATTTGATTACGATCTAGAAGCATTGGTATTTATGGAGTCGCAAGCACAAGACGATGATAAGTATCAGCTACAGCATATGATGGTGCATTCAGATTCGACTGAAGGAGTTGCCACCGCGACAGTGCGTATTGCGGTAGATGGTCAAGATATTACCGAAGCATCGACAGGAAACGGACCAGTCGATGCGGCTTATAATGCCATTGCACGTGCCACTGGTCGTCAGATCAATATTACTAACTATAAATTAAGTGCCAAAGGCGAAGGTCAAAATGCGCTTGGGCAAGTCGATATTACTGCCAAATATAGCGAGCAGATGTTCCACGGTGTTGGTTTAGCCACCGACGTGGTTGAAGCGTCAGCTAAAGCGTTAGTCCATGTGATGAACTTAGTATACCGCGCAGATAAGGTTGCTGATTTTAAACAACAGATCCATAAAGAAAGGGAGTTAGGTAGCGTATGAGTTATCAAATAGCAGTTTTGTCGGGTGATGGTATTGGTCCTGAAGTGATGGCTGAAGCGCGTAAAGTGCTTAGTGCAGTAGAAGCGCGTTTTGGATTAGACATTAACTATACCGAATATGATGTTGGCGGCATTGCCATTGATAACCATGGTTGTCCTTTACCTGACGCTACTTTAAAAGGCTGCGAAGCCGCGGATGCGATTTTATTTGGCAGTGTGGGTGGCCCTAAGTGGGAGCACTTGCCGCCAAATGATCAACCTGAACGCGGCGCATTATTACCGTTACGTGGTCACTTTGAGCTATTTTGTAATTTACGCCCAGCAAAATTACATGACGGCTTAGAGCACATGTCACCTTTGCGTAGTGATATTTCCGCCCGTGGTTTTGATGTTTTGTGTGTGCGTGAGTTAACCGGTGGCATTTATTTTGGTAAACCCAAAGGACGCCAAGGAGAGGGGGAAGATGAGGAAGCCTTCGACACTATGCGTTATAGCCGTCGTGAAATTAGCCGAATTGCCCGTATTGCTTTTGAAGCCGCCCGTGGACGTAAAAACAAGGTCACTTCAGTAGATAAAGCCAATGTGCTGGCTTGCTCAGTATTATGGCGCCAAGTAGTAGAGGAAGTGGCTAAAGATTTTCCTGACGTTACCTTAGAGCACATCTATATTGATAACGCGACTATGCAGTTATTACGTCGCCCTGATGAATTTGATGTGATGTTATGTTCTAACTTGTTTGGCGATATTTTATCCGATGAAATTGCCATGTTAACCGGATCTATGGGCTTGTTATCTTCTGCAAGTATGAATAGCACTGGCTTTGGATTATTTGAACCCGCAGGTGGCAGTGCGCCTGATATTGCTGGTAAAGGCATTGCGAACCCAGTGGCGCAGATTTTATCTGCCGCATTGATGTTGCGTCATAGCTTAAAGCAAGAAGATGCCGCAAACGCTATTGAACGTGCAGTAACAAAAGCACTAGCAAGTGGTTATTTAACTGGGGAACTGCTTTCTGCCGATAAGCGCAGCGAAGCAAAGTCGACAGCTCAAATGGGTGACTTTATCACTCAGGCAATTAAGGATGGTGTGTAATGGCCCAAGTGACCGGTAAAACCTTATATGAAAAAGTGTGGGATGCTCATATTGTTGCTAGCCCAGAAGGTGAAGCGCCAATAGTGTATGTTGATCGCCATTTAGTCCATGAAGTGACATCTCCACAAGCCTTTAGTGGTTTAAAAGTGGCTGGACGTAAGCTACGTGCGCCACAAAAAACCTTTGCGACAATGGATCACAACACCTCGACCCGCAGTGCCAGTCTTGATGCGCTTAGCCCTATGGCACGCACTCAAGTTGACACTCTAGCGCAAAATTGTAAAGAGTTTGGCGTGCGCTTATATGATATTCATCACCCAAATCAAGGTATTGTCCATGTAATGGGTCCCGAGTTAGGGATTACTCTGCCAGGTACTGTGATTGTTTGTGGCGATTCACACACTGCGACTCATGGTGCATTTGGTGCATTGGCATTTGGTATTGGCACCTCAGAAGTTGAGCACGTGCTTGCAACACAGACTTTACGTCAGTTAAAAGCCAAAACCATGAAGATTGAAGTTCGCGGTAAAGTGACCGATGGTGTAACAGCGAAAGACATCGTATTAGCGATTATCGGTACTTTAGGCATGGATGGTGGTACAGGTTATGTGGTTGAGTTTTGTGGTGAAGCTATTGAAGCATTAACCATGGAAGGACGGATGACCTTGTGTAATATGGCCATCGAAATGGGCGCGAAAGCCGGTATGGTAGCACCTGATGAAACCACTTTTGATTACCTTAAAGGGCGTGAGTTTGCACCTAAAGACGCCATGTGGGAGCAAGCCGTTGCAGCTTGGTCGCAATTGAAGACAGATGCTGATGCGGTATTTGATGCTGAAGTGGTGCTTTACGCTAACGATATTGCACCGCAGTTAACTTGGGGTACTAACCCTGGGCAAGTGGTGGCGATTGATGGCGTAGTACCTAACCCTGAGCAAGAAAGCAATGTAACTAATCGAACCAGTATGGTGAAAGCATTAGAGTATATCGGTCTTACGCCGGGTACCAAGATGACAGATATCAGCATTAATAAAGTCTTTATTGGTTCTTGTACTAACTCACGTATTGAAGATTTACGCTCAGCTGCTGCGCATGCTAAAAATCGTAAAGTGGCAGAAGGCGTAGTCGCGATTGTCGTGCCAGGATCTGGCCAGGTGAAGTTACAGGCAGAAGCGGAAGGCTTAGATAAGATTTTTATTGAAGCAGGTTTTGAATGGCGTTTACCGGGCTGCTCTATGTGTTTAGCGATGAATGATGACCGCTTAGAGGCGGGCGATCGCTGTGCATCAACCAGTAACCGTAACTTTGAAGGTCGACAAGGCCGTGGCAGTCGCACCCATTTAGTGAGTCCTGCTATGGCTGCTGCTGCAGCTGTTGCTGGGCACTTTGTTGATATTCGTCAACCTTATTAACGAGCTAAACAAGGATTTTTTATGCAAGCTTTTACAGCACATACCGGTTTAGCGGTAGCCATTGATAGCGCTAATGTTGATACCGACCAAATTATTCCCAAGCAATTTTTGTCTAAAGTTACGCGTGACGGTTTTGGGGTTCATTTATTTCATGATTGGCGTTATTTAGACGATGCCGGTGATAAGCCAAATCCTGAATTCGTATTAAACCAGCCTCGTTATCAAGGTGCTTCAATTTTAATCGCCCAGGAAAACTTTGGTTGTGGATCATCTCGTGAGCATGCGCCTTGGGCGTTAGCGGATTTTGGCCTTAGAGTGATCATTGCGCCGACATTTGCGGACATTTTTTACGGTAATTCGATCAATAATGGCTTATTACCGGTTAAGTTAACATCCACAGAAGTACAGCAATTGATTGATGAAGTGTCTGCCACACAAGGTGCGAAAATTACTGTAGATTTACAAGCGCTAACGGTGACGTCACCTTCTGGTTGTGTATTCAGTTTTACTATTGTGGAGTCTGCACGGCATAAGTTGCTTAATGGGTTAGACGCAATCGGATTAACACTGTCATTTGAGCAACAGATTAGTGACTACGAAGCGCATATACCGGCTTGGTACGCATAATCTGTTATTACAGAGTGTGTTAGGGTGTATTTATATCTGATGAATCACTGATTAAAAACCTCTTTATGACATCATGAAGAGGTTTTTTACTTTTTAATTGTAAAAAGTTTTATGTAACCATTTTGTGTCACAATTTTTTTAGCGTCAGAGTTTAGAGCAATACGGTTAATTATTTTAGCTTACCGCTGTACGATATATTTTTTATAAGATACTGATTTTTAATTTTAAAATTTTAGCGATTCGCATCATTGATGAATTAAGTGTACAGCCATACCGTTTTATCCTTCCC